>NZ_JARHYI010000120.1 GCF_029258575.1 Brachyspira sp.
TAATAATGATGCTACTTTATTGGGACTTGGAAACATTACTTCAGGTAGTGCTTTACTTGCTATAATAGGTATTCTCATTATGGGCATTTTATTAGCTTATAATGTTAAAGGTTCAATACTTTTAGGAATATTTATTACTACAATTATAGGGATACCTATGGGACTTACTAAAATTTCTCCCGATGCAAGCTTTATACCTCCTTCATTAGAACCTATAGCCTTTAAACTTGATTTCCGTAATATATTTACTCCAAATATGTTTATAGTTTTGTTTACTTTTCTTTTTGTAGATATGTTTGATACAGTAGGTACATTGGTTGGAGTTTGTACTAAAGCTAATATGCTTACAAAAAGTGGTGGGGTTCCTAGATGTAAACAGGCTTTATTTGCAGATGCCATTGGTACAGTAGTAGGTGCTTGTTTGGGTACTTCTACAGTTACTACTTATGTGGAAAGTGCTTCAGGAGTTGCTGAGGGTGGCAAAACAGGATTAACTTCTTTGGTTGTTGCTATATTATTTACTATTTCATTATTCTTATCTCATATATTTTTAGCTATACCTAGTGCTGCAACTGCTCCTGCTTTAATTATAGTAGGATTGTTTATGATGACACCTATATTGGAAATCAATTTCAATGATTATACTGAAGCAATACCTGCTTTTATATGTATAATATTTATGCCTTTTAGTTATAGTATAGCTGAAGGTATTACTTTTGGTGTATTATCATTTACTATATTGAAATTTATTTCAGGTAAAACTAAAGATATATCCTTGCTTACTTGGATATTATCAATATTGCTTTTAATAAAAATACTTATACCTATGATTCAGGCTCATATATGTAAATAATTTTAATAAAGAAATCTTATTTTTATTAGTGACTGTTAAATTAATTTCTGTTCCTATATATTAGAATTTTGTATTTTAATATATAGGAATAATTTTATATAATGAAATTTATTTTGTATTCTTTCTTAATTGATAAAAAAATAAAAAAAGTATAAATTAACATAATTATTTTAATTGACAAAATAATTTATATATAATAGTATAATAAAATCATTTTGAATTTAACTTAATTTTTAAACAAAGGTTATTAATATACATGTTATATGAAATTTTTTATCCTTTAAGAGAGTCGTTTTTTGGTTTTAATATATTCAGATATATTACTTTTAGAACAGCAGGAGCCGTTGCTACAGCTTTAATTCTTATTTTAATATTTGCTCCGTCAATTATTAATAAATTAAGAAAATTAAATTTTGGTCAGGTTGTAAGAGATGACGGACCTGAAACGCATTTAGTAAAGACGGGTACTCCTACTATGGGCGGTATATTTATCATAGGAAGCGTTTTGATAAGTATACTTTTATGGGGAAAGCTTGATAATTTAAAGATAGTACTTCTTACCGTTTCTCTTATTATACTTTCTATAGCAGGCTTTTTGGATGATTTTTTAAAAATTAAATATAAGAATTCAAAAGGACTTCCTGGTAAATATAAAATATTTTTTCAAACATTTGTAGGTATCATAATAGGAGTTTATCTTTATTATTTTGATAACTCAACATTTTTAATGAATTTTGAGCTTAATCAGGGAATAGGTGTATTGGAGGCTGTTAAAGTTGCTCAGGTTCCTTCCTCTACAGTATTTCTTCCATTTGCAAGCAATATATATATAGATTTAAAACTTTTATATATACCTTTTGCTACATTTGTAGTAGTAAGTATGAGTAATGCTGTAAATTTAACTGATGGACTAGACGGGCTTGCTATAGGTCTTTTAATAATAATGTCTATGGCTTTGGCTGTACTTTCTTATGTATCAGGTAACTCTTTGATTGCAACTTATTTAAAAATACCTTTTATATCCGATGCAGGAGAGGTTACTGTTTTTGTAGGTGCTTTAATTGGTGCTGGTTTGGGATTTTTATGGTTCAATGCTCACCCTGCTCAGGTATTTATGGGAGATGTAGGAAGTTTATCGCTTGGAGGAGTTTTGGGTATCATTGCTTTATTCATAAAGCATGAATTATTACTCCTTATAATTGGTGTGGTTTATGTAGCTGAGGCTTTGAGTGTAGTTTTACAGGTATTTTCTTATAAGATGTTCAAAAAGAGAATATTTAAAATGGCTCCTTTACATCATCACTTTGAAAAATCAGGGTGGAAAGAAACTCAAGTTGTATTTAGATTTTATATTATAGGTATAATAGTTGCTCTTATAGGTATAGCAACATTGAAAATAAGGTAAATTGTTTTGAGAATAATATAAATTAATTATTATAATGTATATTGGAAATTATTATGAAAGGTAAATTAATAGTATTAGAAGGTATTGATGGTTCTGGTAAATCAAGTAGCGGAATAATGCTTACTGATACTTTAAACAATATGGGTATAAAATCAATATATAGTTTTGAACCTACACATGCTTATTATGGCTCTAAATTAAGAGAGAATATGTTTTCTAAAGATTTAAAGCCTGAAGAAGAATTATCCCTATTTATAGCTGATAGGAAAGAGCATATAAAACATATGATAAAACCAGCTGTAGATGACGGATATTTTATAATATTAGATAGGTATATGCATTCATCTATGGCTTATCAAGGTGCTAAGGGCATAGATGTAGAATACATATTTAATTTGCATAAAGATTTTATAATAAGCCCTGATATAGAATTTATATTTCATCTTCCAATAGATGCAGCATTAGATAGAATCATGAAAAAAAGAGGTTTTGTTGATAGATTTGAAAATAAAAATTATTTAGAAGAAGTTGATAAAATATTCTCTTCCTTTAATGATTCATATATACATCATATAGATGCATCCAAAGATGAAAAATCTATCAATGATGAGCTTTTAAATATTATGAAAGAATCTAAAATACTTCCTCCAAATTTTCTTCAATAGAATCGGATACTATTTGATTATTAGCCATTTTAGTATAAGAAGTATTTCCTATAGATTTCTTATCTAAATTTTTTATTTCTAATGCTAGTATATAAACAGCGGTTTTTTTTATTCCGTCTTTTGAGATATAGCTGTTTTGTCTTAACTCTCCATTTATAAGTACATGTCTTCCTTTGAATAAACTTACTGCTGCTTTGTCTGCATTATATCCCCAAGTAATTAAATCAAAGAAATATACTTCCTTCTGTAAAGAACCATTGGTATAGTAATACCTATTATTTGCTATTGAAAATTTGCATAAAGATTTTCCATTTTTAGTTTTCATATAAGTAGGATCTTTTGTCAATCTTCCCTCTATAACTATTATATTAGCATTTCCAGACATATTAAAACTCCTTATTATCTTTTATGCTAATAGTTAAACAAATTTTTTTATATATTTAAGCCTTATTTTATAAAAATAAATAATATAAAGGAGAATTTTCTTTTACATAGGGTTTTAATTCTTCAAAAGTAAAACTTATTTCGGTTATACCTGTAGAGTAGGGTGCTATATCATAAGTTTGCCATATAAAATTAATAGAATTAGGAAGTATTCTAAAAGTTGAGCTTTCTAATGTTATGGAATTAAATTCAAAATAATCTTCTTTTGAAGAACCTGTTTTTAATATTTTATCTCTCATTAGTGAAATTAAATTATCATTATTAAAATTGTTTATTAAGTCTCTTATTGTTATAAGATTAGAACTTTCTAAAGAAAATACTTCCTGTATATTTGCTTTTGTTTTATTATCATCACCTGTATACATTGAAGAATAATTATCAAGTGCTATTATTTTATTATCTATATAGCCTACATTTACTGTATTATCTATTTCATAAGTAGTATTACTTTCTCCAGTACATAAAAGCCCTTTCCATTCATTATAATAATTATCAGCTTCCTCTTTAGCATAATTAATAGATGATTCCATATCTAATGATTTGATATCAGTATTTTTACTAAATAAAAGTAAAGTTTTATGATAAGAAAATATAGAATTGTTTATATTATCATTTTTATAATAATCAACTATATCAGCATAATATACTGGCAAATTTCTATTTAAATAAAATTCCATATCTTTAACTTCATTTATTTCATCATATTTTATTTCAGCATTGAATGTTATATCATCACTTAAGGTACCAGATATAGAAGCATGTATATTATTATTTTCATCTGATTCATGTAAATTCAATTTATTGTTATTAATACTTCCTGTAATCATAGCTTTTTTATCTTTTGTATAATAGTATCCGCTTATTTTGTTATTTTTGGTATTTACATATAAATACATATCAGCTTTTTCTCCTGAAATATTTCCACTTAATAGATAGAATTTAGATTCTTCTATTTTTGTATTTTTTTCATCTTTTGTTATATTATCATTTTTATTACATGAAAAAGCAGCTATTATAAGAATAAATAATATTATATGCTTATTTAACATAATAATTTCCTTTTAATTTTTTTCTTTATAAAGTATAAATATATAAATTAAATATAAATAATCAATAATGATTGTTAAAATTATTATAAATAATTGACTTTTTATAAAATTAATAATATTATTGAGCAGTTGTAAATTTCTTTTATGAAGAGGCTTAAAAAATGGAAAAAGTTCAAATAGAAAATGTGGAGCTTACATTATCTCATCCAGATAATTTAAATATAAAGTGGACAGGACAAAATGATTTAGTAAGACAAATAATGGCCTCTTGGCATTTAATTTCAGAAGATGATATACCTCTTAATCCTAGAATAGTAGGAAAACCTGGTGCAGGAAAAACTACTCTTTCTTATTATGTTGCTAAAGAACTTCTTAATAGGGATGTTTATATATTTCAATGTACTGTAGATACAAGACCTGAAGATTTGATAATAATACCTGTAATATCTGAAAATAATAAAATAAGCTATCATGCTTCTAGTTTGGTTACAGCTATGATTAAGGGCGGAGTAGCTATATTAGATGAGGGAAACAGAATGAGCGAGAAAACTTGGGCTTCGCTTGCTCCTTTGCTTGATGATAGAAGATATGTAGAAAGTGTTATAGCTGGAATTAAAATAAAGGCTCATCCTGATTTTAGGGTAATAGTTACTATGAATGATGATGCTAGTACATTTGAACTTCCTGAATATATACATTCTCGTTTGCAGCCTACTAT
Source organism: Brachyspira sp. (assembly GCF_029258575.1). Lineage (GTDB taxonomy): Bacteria > Spirochaetota > Brachyspiria > Brachyspirales > Brachyspiraceae > Brachyspira. Next base: position 5,135 of record NZ_JARHYI010000120.1, read on the forward strand.
AGAACTTCCTTTTCCTGATGTTAAAGAGGAGTATGATATATTAAAAATGAATTTACCATTTGCTGATGATGAGATATTAAAAATTACTGTAGGCTTTTTGCAAAAATCTCATATGCATAATGCTTCTTTTTCTGTAAGAGATGGTATTAATATGGCTAGATATGCTATGAAACTGCATAAAAGTAATATTGCAGGAAGCAGAGACACTGCTTTTTTAATAGCATTGAAAGCGGTACTTGGTGCTGAAGGACTTAGAATATTAAGTTTGAATATAGATGATAGAGATAATAGAAAGAATATGAATGATGATGTTAATTTATAAAAAAACAATGCATTAAACTTATTTAAATTAAGCACAAGGCATTATTTTATGAAGTTAATTAGATGCTTCATGTAATTTAAAATATTCTAATTATGAGTAAAACATTCCGTATTATTACTAACTTCTTTTTCAAAAATTGCACAACTGTGTACTAGATTTGAAAATATTTTTCTTTTAAAAATTTTTCAAAAAAAATAATCTCTTGGGCGGGCTTGCTTTCACTAATTATAACTTTCAATATAAATAAAATGATAATAACAAATAAACGCAGAAAAACTAAAGGGCGGGGAATGATAAAAAAATTTTAAATTTAATCTAAATCCCCCACCCTTAAATTTTAAAACTTTATACATTAAGAAAAATTTTTATTTTCCTTTCTGTTTAATTATAAATTTTATCCCCACCCAAGTGGATTTAAAATTTATAATCTTATAAACGCACGAAGAATAAATTAAAAAATACAGATTTATTTGTGATTCAAATTTTATTATATTTTTAATTTAGTTTACCGTGCGTATTGGAAAATAAAAAAATTAAATATATTTGCTAGCTTCTTTAATGCTGAGATTAGACATATTTTCTCTATAACGCTCTAAAAAATTACGAACCCAATCGGGATTAGTTTTACTATAATCTCTTAATGCCCATCCTATTGCTTTATTAATAAAAAACTCTTTGTTGTTTAAATTGTTTATGATGATTTGTTCTAATAGCTCTGTGTTGGTTTTATCTTTTCTTAAAAGCTGATGATCTATAGCTATTCTTCTTAGCCAAATATTTTCAGATAATGACCATTCTAAAAGTATGCCGTTTACTGTTTGATCTCTTAAAGCAATATCTCCTATCACTCTGTCTAAAAAATCTATACTGTCCCACCATGATTTTGTAAGTGCATATTTTTTTAATATGTCTATATGATTTTTATTTAAATACTTATTTTTTGCAATAAGATAATCTACAGCTGCATATTGAAATTCTCTGTATTTGTTATCATAGCATTTATCGGTGAAATCAAAATCAATAAATTCTTTTTGTTCTTTTGGAATAGTTTTAAATATTTTCTTTTCTGCTTCTTTTCTCTCTTTTGAATGAATACCCAAAAACTCAAAATTGTTTTTCATGTATTTAGCCATGAATATAGCCTCTTTTTCATTTTTTAAACTATCAAATTCTTTTGAAAGTTTACTGTATAGATCAGACATTAAGTAAAATCCTCCAAATTATTTATTAAAAATATAATTATAAATATGTTCAGGCAGAGGTATGCCGTTTTTTAAATAATCTATAGAACAAGCTTCTTTTCTCTCTCCAGGTATAGATATAGTTTCTCCTTCTTTTAAAGCAGGCTCTTTTCTTATATCATCAATGAATGACTGAACAGTATCTAAATAAGTATCCAAATCATTATAAACAGCAGGATCGATAACAAGTATAAATGTAGAAAGATTTCTTTTTTTATCCATATCGCCATACATCTTTACTAAATTATTGCAGTACACCTGTCCGAATAAAAGCCCAGTGAAAGCCTCAACCATAGTCATTATCAAATAACCTTTAACACCTCCAAAAGGTACAACATATCTTATTTCATGAGGATTGCTACTAGAATTACCGTTCTCATCTACTCCCCAATGACTAGGTACTGTTTCATTATTCTCACGAGCAGTAAATATGCGTCCGAGTGATACCTCGCTTGTAGCCATATCTCCAAGTATAAAATCTTTCTTTGCAGGAAATCCGTAGCTTATAGGATTAGTACCAAAAAATGATCTCTTTCCTCCAAATGGTATAACACAAGGATCAGTATTAACCATTATAAGAGAAACTTTGTTTTTATCTATTGCCATTTTATTATAGTAACCTAAAGAACCCGCATGACTATTATTCTTTATACCTATTAAAGCAATACCCTGCTTTTCAACAGTTTCTAAAGCCCACTCCATAGCATATTGACTAGCCACATGTCCGAATCCTCCATTAGCATCCATCAATGCAAAAGAAGGCTTTTTTATATCTATATCAAATTTGGAATTTAAATTTATTCCTCCAAGCTTTATTCTTTCAATATAATGTTCAACTCTTAAAACTCCATGAGAATGTATGCCTCTTAAATCAGCATATAAGAGTATATCTGTTATAATAGAAGCCTGCTCATTTGATACACCAGCAGATTTAAATTTATTATACACAGCGTCCATTAACTCTTTTGCTTTAACTTTAATCATACCATAAATACCTTTATTATTTCTTGATAAATATAATAAAGTTTACATAATTATAAACATAATGTCAATAACATTATAAAGAATAAGTTAAAAAAAAGAACAAGGGATTTTTATGTCTCCCTTGCTCTAATATATTAAATATTTTTTATATTAATCGTCCCATTCTTGTCCTAATAACTGACCTGCTTCATCTATATATAATTCCATCATATTGTTCATTTTCACTTTATATATATTATAATGCTCCATTTCCACCGCCCAAATTTCTGCCTGAGGATAAGTTCTTCTAGCTGTTGATAATACCGCTTGAGGAACCTGATTAAGAGGTATATACCAGTCTGCAAATAAAGCTGATGTACTCAAAACTGTTAAAACTGCCAATAAACAAATTATTTTTTTCATTTAATGCTCCTTATAATTTTATATTAATCGTCCCATTTTTGACCTAATAATTGTCCGTTATTATCAACATACAATTCCATCATATTATTTAATTTTATTTCAAATATAGTAAATTGTTTTTCTATTTGTATTATAGCAGCATTAGGATAAGTTTTTTTTACTGTATTCATAATATTAGGCGGAAGTATAGTAGAAGGCATATTTGCATAAGATTTAACTTCTTTCCAATCACCATTAGGGAAGAAATCTATTTGTGTTCCATTTTCTAAATAAACCTCTATATCATCCCAATCTCTTTCTATGAAAGTTACTTCTATATTAGAAAAATGCTGTTTAATAAAATTTTGTGCATTTTGTGGTATAGATGATAACTGCACACCATAACCATACTGAGCAGCTTCTCCCTGCTGTCCTTGCTGGCTATAAGTATCTTGATATCCTCCTTGCAGTTCGTTATCATAATAATGATATTGAGCAAATAAAACTCCTGTGTATATAGATACAACAAAAAGTACTGATATAATTTTTCTTATATTAGCCATAATATTCTCCTTTTTTTCATTACTCATAATATTCTCCTTTTTTTATTTTATAAAAATAACTCAAAGTGTTAGTAAATTATCTTTACATTTATTATTATAGTTTAATTCTAAAATAATGTCAATAAATTTTACTATTTTTTTACTAATAATTTACATTTTTTATTAGAAATTAAAGAAAATGTATAAAAATAGTTGTAAGAGTAAAATTTTTAATACATCAAAATTGTTGATTTTAATATATAATCATTATATAATTGCAAAAATAATCAAATAATATAACGGTATATAGTATGAAAAAAGTAAATTTATGTTTATTAGGAGCTTCAGGGGCAGTAGGGCAGGAGATGCTTAAAGTACTTGAGGAGAGAAAATTTCCAATTAATGAATTAAGACTTCTTGGAAATAGAGAAGCTGGAAAAAAAGTAACATTTAACGGTAAAGAATATACAATAGAAAAAACAACTAAAGATTCATTTAATAATATGGATATAACATTAGTTGCTGTAGATTCTGATTTGAGTAAGAAATTAAGTCCTTTAGCCGTTAAAGCTGGAAGCATAGTTGTAGATAACAGCAGTGCATTTAGAATGGATAAAAATGTGCCTCTTGTTGTACCTGAGGTAAATCCTGAAGATGTTAAGCTTCATAAGGGTATTATATCCAATCCAAACTGTTCTACAATAATAGCTTTAGTGGCATTAGCACCTTTACACAAATTTGGTAAAATTAAAAGAATAATAGCCTCTACTTATCAGGCCGTTTCTGGTGCTGGAAAAGAGGGTATGGAAGAGTTAGAACAGCAGATTAAAGATTATGTTGATGGTAAAAAGATTGTGAATAAAACATTTAAATATCAAATAGCTTTCAATTTAATACCTCAAATAGATTCTTTTGATAAGAATGGATATACTAAAGAAGAGCTTAAGATGACTAATGAAGGAAGAAAAATACTTCATGATTCTAATATTCAAATAAGTTGTACTTGTGTAAGAGTTCCTGTCATGAGAAGTCATAGTGAATCTATTACAGTAGAAACTGATAAAAAGATAACTGTAAAAAAGGCTAAAGAATTATTATCTAAAGCCAAAGGGGTAAAAGTAGTTGATAATCCTGCAAAATTCAAATATCCTATGCCTTTGGATACTTCTAATCAGGACAATATATATGTTGGCAGAATTAGAGAGGATATCAGTGCTAAAAATTCTTTAGCATTCTGGTGTGCAGGAGATCAAGTTAGAAAAGGTGCTGCTACTAATGCAGTTCAAATAGCTGAGCTTTTATTAGATGAATTGGATAAGTCGGCAAAAAAAGCTGCTCCTAAAACTAGAAAACCATGCATAAGAAAAACAGCTACAAAAAAATAAAAAATTATAATCATAAAATATTGAAAGGGAGGATTTATAATCTTCTCTTTTTTATTTCAAAATCTTTTATCTAATTAAATTCCAAACTTAATACAAGCTTGGGTGGGTATGCTTTTTCTATATTAGTAATAAATAAAATATAAATGAGAATTTTTATTTTACATTAACAATTTTATAGGGTGGGGTATGAAAATAGGGCAGAATATATTAATATCTGCCCCTATAAAAAAGAATTATCGTTATACTCGTCTACCCTATAGTAAGCTATTGAGTAAACTCATTAGCTGGTTCCGACTCACTTTTTATATTTTAATTCTAATATTTAAAATTATTATTTTATTAAATTGGTTATAAATCCTATTATTCCACCTACTGCTACAAAATCAGCATCACTAAATGTAGTATTTTGGAAACCTAAATCTCCAAGTATAGGTAATAATATAATAGGGAGGAATGCAAGAAGAAGTCCATTAACAAAAGATCCAATTATACATCCTCTTCTTCCTCCAGTAGCATTTCCAAATACACCAGCAGTAGCACCTACAAAGAAATGTGGAACAACTCCAGGTATGATTAAAACACCACCTACAGCACCTAATATAGCCAATCCTACCAATCCACCTATAAAGCTAGTGATAAATCCTATTAAAACAGCATTAGGAGCATATGGGAATACTACAGGACAATCTAAAGCAGGTATGGCATTAGGAACTATTTTTTCAGATATACCTTTGAAAGCAGGTATTATTTCTCCTAATATCATTCTAACACCTGATAATACTATAGAAACTCCTGCTGCAAAAGTAACACCTTGTATTAATGCAAATACCAAATAATTCTGTCCATTAGATAATTCTTTTTCTATATATTCGCTACCTGCTGCTACAGCAACAACAATATATATTATAGACATAGTTAATGCTATAGCTAATATATTATCTCTCATGAAACTTAAACCTTTTGGTAATTTCAAATCTTCAACAGAAGGAGATTTTCCCCCTATTATTTTACCTATAAGTGCTGATATACTATAAGTAACATTAGAGAAGTGCCCAAGTGCTACTTGACTTGTACTATCTCCTATAACTTTAGGCATAGCCCAATAACTTAATAAAGGAGAAAGACTCATAGCAATAGCATTTATTATAGATGCTACCACAATAAGTGTAATACCACTAAGTCCTGCTACAGCCAATATGACAGTTATCATTACACCCATATAAAATATATGGTGTCCTGTTAAGAATATAAATTTTAAAGGTGAGAATTTAGCTATGATTATATGAAATACCATAGAAAGTATCATAACCATAGAAACTTGAGTACCATATTTAGTTAATGCCAAAGAAACTATAGCTTCATTATTTGGTACAACTCCTTGAACATTGAATGCTACTTCAACCATATTTCCGAAAGGAGCCAATGAAGCTGTTATAACTCCAGCACCAGCCCCTAGTAATATAAAACCTATTAAAGATTTCATAGAACCTGCAATTATTTCACTTATAGTTTTTTTTAATAAAATGAGTCCTATCATAGTAAATAAAGCTACAAGTATAGAAGCCTGACTTAGTAAATCAACCAAAAATTTTAATACCATTATCTAACTCCATATTTTTTATTCTATTGCAAGTTTTTCTTTAATTTTATCTTTTAATTCTTGCACGCTTAATATATTTTGTAAAGTTATGATTTTGTTTTTATCAATTGAACTTACTGCTAATGATTCTGCCACATCTCTTCCTAAAACATAATAATCAGCATTTTTGAATACAGCATTTGATATATCACTATGCTCTACTTCTGCCTCTATACCTAATTCTTTTAATACTTTAGTAACATTCATTGAAACCATTAAAGATGATCCCAAACCAGAACCACAAGCTGCTATAAATTTTAACATACGAATCTCCTTTTTAATTATATTTTTTACTTAAAAGATAATTAATTATATCTTCTTTTGTATTAAATTTTTTCAAATCATTAACAACAACCCCATCTTCTTCCCCGCCGAATATATCTAATATATCAGACATTATTTCTATATGTGAATCATTGTCTGTAGCAGATAATCCTATAAGGCAATAAACAGGATTATTATTATGACTTTCAAAATTAACACCATTTTTTACTATGAGTAAACTTACACCATTTTTAAATACACCAGATTCTCTTTTGGCATGAGGCATAGCCAAGTTTTTTCCTATAAGATAGTAAAAATTAAGTTCTTTTCCCGAATCTATAACTTTTTGTATATATTCATCATTAATGTACTTTTTGTTTAGAAGCGGTTTAAAACATTCTTTTACTGCATTTTCCCAATTATCAATATTATCTATAATATTAATAGAATCTATCTCTTTTAAAACATCTATAAATCCAGCCATTATTTTTTCCTATAAAATTATTTAATAACTTCTCTAACCTTTTCTAAAACATTTTTAGCCGATACACCATATTTTAATTTAAGTTCTGTAGATTTTCCTGATTCTGTAAAAGTATCATTACAACCTACTATTTTGAGAGGAGCAGCATCTTTATGTCCTGATAACACTTCCGCAAAAGCACTGCCTAATCCACCTATAACACTATGATTTTCTAAAGTTACAATACATTTTACTTTTTTAGCATACTCCAATATATTTGTAGTGTCTAAAGGCTTTAAAGAACGTACATGTATCAAATGATATTTAATATTATTTTCTTCTAAAAGATTAACAGCAGCTATAGCCTGTTCAAAAGAAGAACCATCAAAGAATAAAGCAACATCATCTCCAGTAGAATTGATAACTTTATTTGTAATATCAAAATTAGCCTCTTCAGGAGAGTTATAAATAATAGGTACAGGCTCTCTTGAAACTCTTACATAATATAAGCCTTTATTATTCAAAGCATAACTAATAGCTGATTTAACATCATTTTCATCTAAAGGAAGAATTACATTCATATTTGGTATGCATCTCATTAGAGCCATATCTTGAGTAGCTTGATGGCTTGCTCCATCTGGACCAGCATCCAAACCTGGGTGAGTAGCTATTATTTTTAAATTAGCTTTAGCATAAGCCGCTTGTCTTATTTGTGTCCATATAGTTCCTGTGGCAAATATGGCAAAATTAACATATACAGGAAGCATTCCTTCCAAAGCTAAACCTGTAGCAGCACTTAAAGAACTTTGTTCTCCTATTCCCAATTCCCAAAAATTATTAGGATATGTTTTAGATACATCTGCAGAAGAAGTAGAAGTACCTAAATCATTATCTATAACTATAATTTTATTATTTTTTTCTATTAAGCTTGTTAAATGTTTTCCTATTATTGCTCTAGGAGCAGAAGTTTTTTCTATATTCATCATAAATTTCATTCCTTAAAATAATTATTTACATATCTAAATCTTTTTTTACTTGTTCATAATCTTTATCACTAATAGTAAGAGAATGGCAATTAGGATTATTTTCTAAGAAAGAAACACCTTTTCCTTTTATAGTTTTCATAATAATTGCTATAGGCTTTCCGCTTAATTTATCCATATTATCCAAAGCTTTTACTACTTCAGACATATTATTTCCATCTTTTAAAGTGATGACATTCCAATTAAAACTTTTGAATTTATCTTCTAATGAACCTAAATTGATTACATCATCAACAGGATCATGTGAAGATAAACCATTATTATCTATAATAGCCACTAAATTATCCAATTTAAAATGTGCTGCCTGCTGAACAGTTTCCCAAATTTGACCTTCATGCATTTCAGCATCTCCACATAAAGCAAATATCTTGTTCTTATTGCCATTAATTTTTCTAGCATAAGACATACCCATAGCAACAGCAAGTCCCTGACCCAAAAGACCTGTATTCATTTCTGTTTCTGGTATTTTATTAATATCAGGGTGCCCTTGTAAATGAGTACCTATATGCTTAAGAGTTTTTAATTCTTCCATAGGAATAATATTTTTTTCTGCTAATATAGCATACTGCATAACAACAACATGACCTTTTGATAAGACAAAACGAGATCTATTTGGATCTTTTAAATCATTAATATATCTGTCATAAACAGCCACTGCCATATCCATAGCAGACAATGATCCTCCAATATGTGCTACACCTTTGGAATCATAAACCATTTTTAAAAGTATTTGTCTGCATTTCTTAGCTTTTTTTTGTAATTCATCTACTGAACTCATTAAATTTCTCCTGTTTTTTTATTTTTATAAAAAATTAAATATTTAACATTTATTAATGAAAAATACTTAAAATAGCATTTAAAATCAAACCTACACCTACAAAGTCTGTTTCTGGGAAAGAAGTACCAGTCAAACCTATAGAGCTCATTATAGGATATATTAAAGCAGGACCTACTGCTATTAATATTCCAGTAATAAATCCTCCTAGTATAGCTCCTTTCCATCCTCCTGTTGCATTACCAAATACACCAGCAGTAGCACCTATAAAGAAATATGGAACTGCTACAGGTATAATTACAGGCGTTTTAAGAAGTACAAATATAGGTATACAAATAAGTCCACCTATATATGCTGATAAGAAGCCTAAAACAGTTGCAGTAGGAGCATATTGGAATATAACTGGACAGTCAAGTGCTGGTTTAGCATTTGGAATTATTTTTTCAGATATTCCAACAAATGCCGATACTATTTCACCCAATACCATTCTAACACCTGTTATTATAATAAATAATGATGCTGCAAAAGATAAGGATTGTAAAAATGGAAATAAAATCCAACTTACATTTCCTGATAATGATTCTACAGCTTCTTTACCTGCTACAAATGCTGATATATAATAAAATACAGCTACTGATAGAGTAACAGAAACTATATAGTCTTTAAATATCATAAGCCAGCCAGGAAGTTTTAATTTTTCAGTGCTATCTTCAGGTTTTCCAACTTTTGAGCCTATAAAACTTGATAAAGCATATGCTATAGTTACATAATGTCCCATAGCTATTTCATTTTCGCCTGTTACCTTATTCATTCCTTTTTGAGCCAATGCTGGGAATAAAGTAGCTGATGCTCCTAATATTATAGCACCCAAACATATTGTTAAACCATCTGATACACCATTTGCTTTAAATATTACAGTTAAAAGAGCAGCCAAATATAAGTTATGCTGTCCTGTTAAAAATATATATTTAAATGGTGTAAATCTTGCTATTATTAGGTTGGCAATAAAACCCGTAACCATTATTAAGGCTACTATAGGACCAAATTTATTTTGAGCTAAAGCAGTAACCGCTTCGGCTAAAGGTAAAACACCTTCCAAATTAAATGCTTTTGTAAATAGTGTTTGAAATGCATTTAATGAAGTAGTTGCCAAAGAAGAACCTGCACTAAAAATAATAAACCCTACTATAGTTTTTATAGTACCTATTGCAACTTTGTCCCATTTCTTTTTTTGTAAAATAAGACCGAACATAGCTATAAAACCAACTAATATTGAGCTAGTTCCCAATAAATCATAAACTATGAATTCTAAAACTGCATTCATAAACTTATCCCCATTAATTATTTAAAGCTTCTGATATTTTTGATTTTATTTCTTCTTTATTTGTAATGGATTCTATACCTATTACTATAGGGAATTTTCCTTGAACTTCATCGGCTAAATCTTTCATTGTTACCAATATATCAATATCATTATAACCATCCATGGCTGATGTAACATCATGATATACTTCAGCATCTACATTCAAAGCAGACACTATTTGTTCTACCTTTATTTTTAATAGCATACTGCTTCCCATACCTGTTCGGCAAACAACTAATATTTTTTTCATAAAATTAATCCTTATTTTTTTATAATAATTTATTATATAATTTGTGATAAAAAAATAAAGTTATTTTTATTTATTAAATATACAAATAAATTTATTTTAATTAGTTTTATTTTTGTTGGTAAGTGCAAGTATAAGTATATGCACAACCGATTTATCAACTTCAGGTATTCTCAAAGCCTGAGATATATTATAAGGCTTATACTGTTTTAATTTATTAATAGCATCAATCTTCACGCTCTTTAAACTAGAATAATCAAAATCTTCAGGTATAAGCATATTTTCATATTTCTCAATATCTCTTATCTCATTAAGATACCTTGCTATATATCCTTCATACTTTATAAATATTTCAGCATTCTCCAAAATATTTTTATTATAATCATCGTCTATCAAATGCAAAAGCATATCAATAGAACATTCAGGACGCTTTATTATAGAAGCCAAACTCATGGTACGGTATTCTTTAGCTTCTTTTATAAATCCCAAATCTTCTGTTTCTTTTTGAGTTAGTGTTCGTTTATTTAAAAACTCAACTAGTATCTGAGTTTTATGTTTTTTATCTATTACTTTCTCCAATCTATCTTTACTAGCAAGACCTATATTATAAGAGATTTCTGTAAGTCTTTCATCGGCATTATCCTGTCTTAAAAGCATTCTATGTTCAGCCTGCGAAGTAAACATTCTGTGAGGTTCTTTAGTTCCTTTAGCAGTTAAATCATCTATTAAAACGCCTATATATCCGTCGCTTCTTTTTAATATTAATGGAGCTTCTTTTTTTATTTTCAAACTTGCATTTATACCTGCCAGAAGTCCCTGACATGCAGCTTCTTCATAACCGCTTGTGCCATTAATTTGTCCTGCTAAAAATAACCCTTCTATTTTTTTTGTTTCTAATGTAGGTTTTAATTCTATAGGATTCACATAATCATATTCTACCGCATAAGCAGGCTTTAATATTCTCACTTCCTCAAGTCCTTTCAAAGCCCTTATCATTTTTATCTGCACTTCTTCAGGTAAACTTGATGAAAAGCCGTTTATATAAACTTCATTTGTTCTGTAGCTTTCTCTCTCCAAATGCAATTGATGTCTAGGCTTGTCTGCAAATCTCACAACTTTATCCTCTATGCTTGGGCAGTATCTAGGACCTATTCCTGTTATTACTCCGCTGTACATTGGAGATAAATGTATATTATCTTGTATGATTTTATGAATATTAGTATCTGTATAAGTAATATAGCAAGGCTCCTGAACTATATCTATTTTTTCATCTAAAAATGAGAAAGGAGTTATTTCATCATCTCCTTTTTGTATTTCTAATATATCAAAATTAATAGAATTATAATCTACTCTTGCAGGAGTACCTGTCTTTAATCTTCCAACCTCAAACCCCAAACTTCTTAAATTATCAGAAAGTCCTATTGCAGGAAGTTCTCCGATTCTGCCTGCTTGCTTCTGGTATTCACCTATATGAATAAGTCCATTTAAAAATGTTCCTGTAGTGAGTATTACAGCATGACATTCATACTCTCTACCTCTTTCTGTTCTAATGCCTTTTAATATATTATTTTCTGTGACTATTTCCGTTACTATATCCTGATGAAGTGTGAGATTATTTTGTGCATATAAGGTTTTTGCTGCCTCTTCTTTATATGAATATTTATCTGCCTGAGCTCTTGGTGCCCATACAGCTTTACCCTTACTTCTATTAAGCATTCTAAACTGCATCATAGTTTTATCTATCAAAATACCCATCTCTCCGCCGAGTGCATCTATCTCTTTAACTATAGTTCCTTTGGCAACTCCTCCTATAGAAGGATTGCATGACATTTGTCCTATAGTATCAAGATTTATGGATATAATAAGTGTTTTCATTCCAAGTCTTGCAGAAGAAAGTGCAGCCTCTATTCCTGCATGCCCAGCACCTACTACTATAATATCGTATTTATTATCATTCATGTATAATGTTCTCATTTTTTTATAAATTTTGCAATTTTTACTGTTAAAGATAATATATTAAAAACTTTTTATTGTCAAAGCAAATAGTAAAAACTAATTATATAATTTTTTTAAAATATAATTGACAATTTTTTATATTATGCTATTTTCACGAAAATTATAATTTATTATAAAGAGGTGGTGCTATGTTAAACGATGAAACTTCTTTTTAAATGTGATAATAATTTTAAGCATGATAACAGTATAAGAATTAATAAGATTTATTTTGGTTTTATATCATTACCAAAAACTTTTATTCTATTTTTACTGCCTTGTATATTTGCTTATATATAACATAAATATTTTTTATTCGTCTTTATTAAACTCCAAATCTTTAAGCTCTCTTAATTTTGGAAGATCGTCCAAACTGTTTATACCGAAATGCATTAAGAATTTATCGGTAGTTCCATAAGTTTGTCTTTTATCTAAATAATCCTTTCTTCCCTTCCAAGCAATGAAACCGTCTTCCATTAAAACTCTTAAATGATATCCGCTGTCGCTTTGTCTTATATCATCAATTTCAGCTTTAGTTAAAGGCTGTTTATATGCTATTATTGATAAAGTCTGAAGCATCGCCTTTGATATTTTTTTCTTTCTTTTCTTATCATAAATAGCTGACAATGTACCGAATGTAGAAGGTATTATGGTCATAAGAACAGAATCGCCCACTTCAAGTATTTCTATAGCACTTTTAGCTTCTCTGTATCTTTTATTGATATTTTCTATATGATTTCTAATATCTGAATTTTCGCATTTGAAAAGCGTTCTTAATCTACTTATGGGAACATTTCCTTCAACATATATTACAGCTTCCATAATCTTTTCAAGTTCTTCTTCATTATTAAGTATAGAACTATCTATTTCTAAAACATTTTTATTTTCAGTATTTTCTGTCTGAACTTCAACATTACTTTCAGAATTCTTTTCTGAAATTTCATTTTCTAAAATAGTATCGTTAGTTTCAATCATCTCATCCATAGTAATTATATCCCTAAAAAACAACTTCCTTTTTATTTTTTAATATTTAAATTATAACATATTGAAAACTTTTTTCAATATGTTTATTACATATTTTTAGGTATATTATTTTATGGGAAAATAAATTTATTTTTTAATTAATTACTGCAGATATTCCTTTTAATATTTCATCATAATCAACATCAGGAAATATATCCTTTAATATGTTTTTATTTATATCTTTTTTTGCTATTGCTTTATAATCAGAAAACTTTGAAAATTTGATTATATAATCCGATTTTGTAATTGATACTATATCATGCGATGAGAGTATTATTATTTTATCATGTTTATTATTCTCTAAATATTTAAAAAGTTTTACTTTATTTTGAAAATCTAATGAACTGTCAGGTTCATCTAAAAGTATTATATTAGTATTTTTGCATAATGTTTTTGCTAAGAATACCAATGCCCTTTCTCCGCCAGATAGATTCTCTACATTTCTATCTGCCAAATGAAGTATATTAAGAGAGTCCATTATTTCCAAAGCATATTTCTTTATTTTTTTCTCATCTGAAAATATACTGTATTTTCTATGTCCCATCATTACAACCTCAACTGCTCTGAAAGGAAAATTAACATTCAAAAACTGAGGCATAAAAGCTATTTCATTAAATATTACTTCTTTAGAAAGAGTTTTATTGTTGATATTTATGATTCCGCTTCTCTTTACACTTCTGTCCATTATAAGAGATTTTATTAATGTACTTTTACCGCTTCCATTGGCACCGAGAAGTATATATATGCCGTTTTCTGTTATATTAAGTTTATCTAATTGAAGAACTTTTTTATTTTTATATTCTAAAATCAAATCTTTACAATATATCATATATAATCTCTTTCATAAATTATCAATCATATTTGCTTCTTCTAAATAAAAATACAAATAAAAATATTGCCCCAAATAATGAAGTAGCTACAGATATAGGAAGTTCTCCTGCTATTCTTCCTCCAAATAAAGGCATTTTAATAATAGACCTTATAATCAAATCACATAATAAAAGAAGTATAGCCCCGCCGAATGCAGAATTAATCAATAACTTTGAAGAAGATGAAGTTCTCCATATAATTCTTGAAAGATGAGGCACTCCAAGTCCTACCCAGCTTATTATTCCTGTGGCTAATACAGACATAGACATGAGTATTGAAACCACAAAAAGTAATTGAAGTCTGAAAAATCTAATATCTTTAACTTTATCATAGGCATGAAGCTCTCCCAATGTAAGGGCATCTATTTTTGAAGATTGAAGCAAAAAGAAAAATAAGGCTATAATAAATACAGCAAATAATATTAAAGTATATCTTATATTAGTATTTCCCAAACTTCCCATAAGCCAAAAAGTTATTTCTCTGAGTTTTCCTATCTCAGCTATAACTTTTAATATGGAAAGTCCTGAAGAAAATACTGAATTAATAACTATACCCATAAAAAGTAGCTTTAATATAGATGTGCTTCTAAATGAAAAAACTATTGGTATCAGTACAGCTATGAAAGTAAATAAAGGAGCTATTAAAAATATAGGTAAGGAAAAAACTATAGCAAATGCCGCTCCAAATGCCGAACCTGATGATATTCCCAAAAAGTAAGGATCAACAAGAGGATTTTGAAAACAGGACTTGCATATAACGCCGCATACACCAATTATAGCTCCGCTTACAGTAGCTAAAAGTATTCTTGGAAGTCTTACATTAAGTATTGCTGTAGCCTTATTTATATCTTCATATCTATTAAAAAATAGATCTATAATTTCAAAAAAAGAAATATCCCAAGAACCTATAAATAAAGACATTATAAATAATATTATAAATATAGATGATAATATTATTAATGATTTATTTTTCATATCTGTACCTTATTATAAAACTATATAATAAACTATTTCTTTATTTGTTCAAAAAAAGGCTCTAATTTATGAAGCACTATAAGTTTATCAGTTTCTTTTATACCAAATATATCAGACATATAATTATCATATATTTCTCTTATATTTACATTCTCAGGCATATAATATATATAACTGAAAAGTATAAGCTGAACAGGAAGAAGTAATTTAGGATCTGACCACCATAAAATCTGTCCCATACTATATACTCTTTTATTTTTTACAGCATTGATATTTTGGAATATTGGATTTTTTGTATAAGTTTCTACAGCTTTTGAATATTGAGGAGAATCTATCATAGCTATAATATCAGGATTCATTTCTAATATTTCTTCTGCTCCTAGTATAGGTATTTCAGATTTTTCATAAACATTATTTATACCTAAAATAGAATAAGTATAAGCAGCTCCGCTATAATCTTTTCCATGAACATATCCTGCACCTGTTTGAGAATCTGTAAGTCCCAAGAAAAGCATTTTATCTGTATTGTTATCTTTTTTAAAAGACTTTGCCAAATCAATATAACTTTGAAGTTTCTTTATAAGTTCTTCAGATTTATCTTCTGCATTAACAGTTTTTGCTATTATTCTTATATTATCATAATAAGCATTTAAATTATCCGCTATTGTATGATCATTCAATATTATTACAGGTATTTTAAATTCATTTTCTATTCTATTAATCAATTCCTGATGATAACTATTTTCTGATAAAGAACCATAAGGCACTATTATAACCACATCAGGAGATACCTCCAATATCTTTTCAAAATCATAACTACCGTATCCTGCCCAACCTATATTTGGAATCGATAATATATTTGTAACTATATAAAAATTATCGGATTTATCTGTATTATAAGGTCCTGACTGAGGATATACTCCGCCTGTAGCCGACAATAAATCATCTTTTCCTAATGCTTTTAAAGTTTGAGGTATGAATCCCCTGTCTATTGATACTATTTTCTTTATATCTTTTTTTAATTTTACTTCTCTTCCTAAAGCATCTGTTATTGTTATATAATCAGATGAATCATTTGTACCATCATTTTTGGTATTACTGCATGAGTTAAAACAAAATACTAATAATGATACTATTATAAATAAATATTTACCCATTATAAAAAACTCCTTAATTATTATATTTGCATAGCTTTATATTTTCATCATTTAGAATTCTTCTTATAATTTCTATATTGGAATCATCAAAGCATTTAGGAAAATAAATACTTTTAATTTTTATATTCTCGTTATTTTGTAAAATTACCGTATAATCATTATTATTATTACAGCAGAATACATAAAGTAGAGATTGATAATTTATTTTATCATCTTTCGTAATAAATTTAGCAGTTTTTCCATAAATATTTTCTTCTCTATTATGCATTTTGATAACAATTGAATTTGCTATTTCATATTCTATACATATATTATTGTCATTTAAATCATTAATAGAATTTTCTAAAGATGATGAGAACGAATAAAAATTTATATTCATTTTTTCTATAATAGGTTTTATTAATATTAATTTTTTATTTTCTAAAATATTATTTTCTATTTCAGGCATATTGTTTAATAATAATTTAAGAGTGTCTATATTATAATTGATATTCTTATATAAAATTACAGAATTATTTGATTTATGAATATTATGAAACTCTAAACTTTTATTTAAAGATTTTTCAAATAAATTTAGAAAATCATCATATTTTATTATATTCGCTTTTAGTAATGTATATGATAATAGGAAAATATTATAACTTGCAAAATTATTATTTTCCAAATCAAAATTATCAATATATCTAATGTAAGTATGAAAAAGCAAATCATAATCTTTTTTCAAATAATAAATAACAGCCAAATTATTATAAAATTCAAAAATGGATTTATTTGTTTCTAATAATTTATTATAGCAAAGTATAGCATTATCATAATCCTTTATTCTATAATACGACTGAGCAAGCATATTATGAATATCATCATTTCTTACATCTGTCCTTGATGCATAATCTATAACTTTATCATAATCTTTATTATAGAAGCATACTGAAATTAATTTATCATAATACTTAAATGAATTAGGATTTTCTTCTATTATTTTATCAGCAATAAGTAATGCCTTATCATATTCTTCAAAATCAAAGTATATTTTAAACAATGTTTCATAAGTGTTGCTGTATGATGGATTAATATCCAATACTTTATTTAAATATATTAATGCCTTTTCTTTTTCGCCTAAATGATAATATGATAATCCTATTCCGTTATATGAGTCTGCATTATTATTATTTATATCAATGGACTTATTAAAGTTTTCTATTGCATTATCATAATCTTTTAAATTATAATATGCAAGTGCCAAATTATTATATGCTTTATAATATCTGTCATTTATTTCTATTGATTTATTGAAATAATTTATAGCCTTATCATATTCTTCATTAGAGGAGTAGCATATACCTATAAAATTATAAGCCTTATAAGCATTAGAATTTTTTTCTATTACTCTTTCAAAACATTCTATAGCTTCATAATAATATTTTTTAGAATAGTAGCTTATACCCAATTTATTATAATCGGTAAATGAATTTGCATCTAACTTTTTCGCCTTATCAAAATATAATGCAGCTTTATCAAACATTTTTCTATTGAAATAAACTAAAGCTAAATTATTATAAGCATTAGCATATTTAGGATTTATGTCTATTGATACATTAAAATATTTTATGGCATTATCATAATCTTTCAGAAATGAATAAACTGCTCCTAAAGTATTAGCCATTTTATATGATTTATTATTGCACTGTAGAAATCTGTTAAAGCATTCTATAGCTTTATCATAATTATTGATATTATAATAGCTCATTCCAAGCATATCATAAGCTTTAAAAATTCTTTCATCTAAAGATTTGGAATGTTCAAAAAATTCTATAGCTTCATTATATTTTTTATTTTTATAATAGAATAATGCTAAATTATTAAAAGCCTTATCATATTTAGGATTGATTTCTATAGCTTTATTAAAATTTTCTATTGCTTTGGTAAAGTCTTGTTTTTCAAAATAGCTTATTCCAAGAAGATTATAAGCTTTAAAAGAATTAGGGGTAATTTTTAAAGTTTCATTAAAACATTCTATAGCTTTATCATACTGCTTTATGGCATGATAGCTTATTCCAAGAAGATTGTATGATTTAAAAGTTTTTATATCTACTTTTCTCGCTTCTTCAAAATATCTTACAGCATCTTTAAACTCTTTAAGCTCTACGCATACTTGTCCTTTATATAGATTCGCTCTGTAATTTTTAGGTACTTTTTTTAAGATGCCGTCTAGTATTTTTAGAGTTTGATGATAATCTTCATTATTGATTCTGTATGATACCTCATTTAAAAGATTTTCCATCTTTGTATTATACATAAAAACCCCATATATATTATTATAAATATTTTACAATGAATATATATATTATGTCAACAATAAAATAATTTTTTTTTATTACATTAAATTTTTAATTTTTTGTATATAAAAATTAAATATATTATAAAGATATTATAAATCATGTATGAACCTAAAATAGTAGTACTTTACAGATTAAATTGTTATATAACTCCTAATACTATAGAGGCTAGAACTAGGATTATGCATAAAGTTTATGGAAATATAAAAGCTTTTTTGGAAACTAATTCAATAAATGTTTTAACAAAATCAATTTTCATTACTTTATCTTAATAATATTTAAAATTAAAAAAAAACTTGGGTGGGTATGCTTTTATTAATTTAGTGAAAAGATAAATAAAGGTTTTTTATTTTTAATTAAAGTAATAAATATAAAGGGCGGGGTATTAGAATAAAATTCTAAACACCTGCCCAAATATTAATGATAGCTAAAAAATATATTTAATAATTCTTAATTTTCTATATAAGAATTAAAAAATCTGTATAACCCTTGCGAATCATATTCTACACCTTTTAATTTTTGAGAAACCAGCAATGCTTCTGAATAAAAATATATAGGTATTATAGCATTATCATTCATAAAGATATTTTCTGCTAAATGAAGAGTATGCATTCTTATTCTATTACTTTTATTTGTAGAAGCTATATCTATATATTCATCAAATGTATTATTTGAATATGATCCATAATTATTAGGAGCATCACTTTTAAAAATATTCAAAAAATTAATAGGATCATTATAATCTGCATACCATAAATAAACAGCCAAATCAAAATTTTTATCATACATATTCTGCAGATAAGAAGCCCATTCATGCTTAACTATTCTTACATCAATATTCAATGCCTCTTTAAACATATTTTGCACAGCATCTGCTATATTTATATCAAACTCTCTAGTTGCTATTAATAAATCAAGCACAGGAAAATTTTTACCGTTTTCATATCCAGCTTTTGTCAATAATTTTCTAGCCTCTTCAACATCTTTTTTATAATTGTCCGTACCTATATGCATTCCACCTTTTTCTCTGAAATCGCCATTTATATCATTAATACCATAAGGCACCAAACTTCCAGCAGGGCGTTCTGATGATTTTGTAACAGATTCTACAATATATTTTCTGTCAATTGCTAATGATAATGCCTTTCTTATCTTTTCATCTTGCAATACTTGTTTATTTAAATTGTATCTGTAATAATAAGAGGCAGCTACGGGTACAATATGAACTATTCCTTTTTCTTTAAGATTTTCTATATCATTTCTAGGAAAAGGTTTGGCAAAATGAATATAATCTCCTAATACTCCTGCAAGTGATGTATTAGGTTCTTCCATCAAAAGAAAAGTTAATTTATTAGGCTTTATATTTTTTTCATTCCAATAATTAGTGTTTCTTTCTAATATTATATTTTTATCGAAATTTCTTTCAGTCATTTTGAAAGCACCGTTTCCTATATATGTTTCAGGCTTTAATGTCCATTTATCTCCATATTGATTTATAATATCTTCTCTTACAGGGTAGAAAGGCGGATACGCAGCAAGTTCCAAAAAGTACGCAGTAGGGCTGTTTAATTCTACTTGAAATGTATAATCATCAATAGCCTTAACTCCAAGTTCTTCTATACTTTTTAATCCTCCTATTATATCTTTAGCATTTTTTATTATTTCAAAATAAAAACTATATTTGTTTCCTGTTTTAGGATCAACGGCACGTTTCCAAGTATATACAAAATCTTCTGCTGTAACATTTTGTCCATCGCTCCATTTAGCATTTTTTCTCAAATGAAAAGTATATATATTTCCTGCATTATTAACATCCCAGCTTTCGGCTGCCCCTCCTATTATTTTATTTTGCTCATCTTTTTTCGTAAGTCCTTCAAAAGCATGAAGAATATATATCATAGTGAGATTATCTGTATTTAGAGTGGGATCAATTGTTAAGGGTTCTGGAGCTAAATTTATAACTATTTCATTTTTATTAATTTCTTCTTTTGAATGATTTGAGCATGATAAAAGTATTATTGAGAATAGCAGTAAATTAACAGTGAATATTTTTTTCATTATAATTTTCCTTTTTTATTGAAATTAATTTATGGATTTGCAAGTATATCATTTATAGAAGATATGCATAAATTAATGGACTTATCAATTTCTTCTTCATTTATTATTAAAGGCGGATTAAAATAAATAACATTTCCTAAAGGTCTTAATAAAAGACCTCTTTTAAGAGCTTTCTTATATATTTGATATCCCATTCTTAATTTTGAATCGAAACCCTCTTTAGTATTTTTGTCAGCTACCAATTCCATGGCATTAATAAGTCCTATATTTCTAATCTCTCCTATATTTTTATGAGCTTCTAATTTTTCTTTTAACTGATTATTTAAATATTTTGCTCTTATCTTTGCTTTATTTATAATATCATGTTCTCTCAAAATTTTTTGTACGGCAAGAGCAGCAGAACAGCCAAGGGGATTTCCACTGTAGGTATGACTATGCATAAAAGCTTTACCTTCATTATACTCAGCATAAAAGGCATTGTATATTTTATCTGTAGTGATTGTTATAGCCATAGGCATGTATCCGCCTGTAAGCCCTTTTGATATGCACATTATATCAGGGCTTATTTCAGCATGATCGCATGCAAACATTTTACCTGTTCTTCCGAAATTTGTAGCTATTTCATCAGCTATAAAAATTACATCATATTTATTGCAAAGCTCTCTTAATTTCTTCAAATAAAGTGGAGGATATATTCTCATTCCCGCACTTGCTTGAAGTAAAGGCTCTATTATAACAGCAGAAACTTCTTCTGCATACTTTTCAAATTTTTCTTCAGCATCTTCAAAGCATTCGCAATTGCATTTTTCTCTGCTAAGATTATATTTACATCTATAGCAATCAGGAGCCTCTATATGTATAGTTTCCATTAACATAGGTTTGTATATTTTAGCATATAAATCTAAACTTCCTACAGATAATGCTCCTACAGTTTCACCATGATATCCATCAGTAAGACACATAAATTTTGTTTTTTTAGTATTACCTATTTGATGCTGATATTGAAAAGCCATTTTTAAAGCAGCTTCCACAGATGATGAGCCATTATCCGAGAAATTGAATTTTGTAAGTCCTTTTGGTATTATCTTTACAAGTTCTTCGCATAATTCAATAGCTCCATTATGAGAAAAGTTAGCAAATATAACATGCTCCAACTTTTCAAGCTGAGTTTTTATACTAGCATTTATTTTTTCATTGCAATGACCGAGTAAATTACACCACCAAGAACTTACAATATCAATATACTCTTTTCCGTTTTTATCATAAAGATATATTCCCTTTCCTCTTTCTATAATTATAGGAGGAAGCTCTTCATAATCTTTCATTTGTGAACAAGGATGCCAAATATATTTCAAATCTTTTTCTTCTAATGTCATAAAAAATCCTTATGGTTAATTCATTCAAAAAGCGATTCTAAATTTCTTTCGTCTAATTTTAAAATACCATTTACAACAACACCAGCAATTTTTATATTAGTAATATCTTCTATCATTTTTTTATTATCCTCATGCATCACATTTGATATATTGAATCTATTTAATATTACTCCATTGATTTTTAAATTTCTGCTTTTCATATACTCTATTGTAAGAACAGTAGAATTGATAGTACCAAGTCCCGCATCTGAAATTATAATAGAAGGTATATTTAATTCTTTTATTATATCTTCCAAAAATATTTTTTGATGTTTATCATATCTTATAGGACATATTATACCGCCACTTCCCTCTACTATCATGTAATCATGTTTTTTTGATATATTTTTATAGGCATTTTTTATGATTTTTATATCAGGAGGATTCCCCTCAATTTGTGCTGCTAAATGAGGGGAATAGGCATGCTTATAACTATAAGATACCATTTCGTTATAAGAATCTAATAAATCAGCTTTTTCTTTTACATACCAAGCATCGCTATCTGTTTTATCTCTGCTTCCGCTTAATGCTGCCTTATAATAACCAACATTCAAATTATTATCTTTTAATGATTTTGCAATTAATGCTGATATATAAGTTTTTCCTATATCTGTTCCTGTTGCGGTTATAAAAAGTGCTTTAGTCATAATAATTTTCTCAGTCTTCTATTAATTGAATTTTGTATCCTAATTCTTCAGCCATTTTTTTATCTGTTTCTATTGATATTCCAGCAGTTGTAAGCATATCTCCTGTTATAGCGGCATTAGCTCCAGATGAAAAACATGATTTTCCTTTATCTTTCAAAAGTCCTCTTCCTCCAGCAAGCCTTATGAATGCTTTAGGATTTATAAATCTATAAATAGCTACAATTCTTCTCATATCATTTTCAGTAAGAGGTTCAATATTTTCAAAAGGGGTATTTTCTATTGGATTGAGCATATTAACAGGTATGGACATTATTCCAAGCTCTCTTAATTCCAAAGCCATATCAATTCTATCCTCCCAAGTTTCTCCCATACCCATAATACCGCCGCTGCATACAACTATTCCAGCTTTTTGTGCAGCTCTTATAGTGTTAATCTTATCATCATAAGTATGTGTTGTGCATACATTCGGAAAGAAATTTCTTGAGCTTTCTAAATTATTATGTACTCTTTTTAAACCAGCCTCTTTCATTTTTTTAAAACCATCTTCATCAAGTAATCCCAAAGAAGCACATATATATCCGTCAGTTTCTCCATTAAGAGTTTCTAAAGCTTCATAAACTTTATCCATTTCTTCGCTGTATAATGCTCTTCCTGATGTTACTATAGAGTATCTTAAAACTCCTTTATCAAAATCACTTTTTCCCTGTTCTAATATTTTTTCTTTATCTAATAAATTATAATCTTCGCAATTTGTTTCATAATGAGATGACTGAGCACAGAACTTGCAGTTTTCTGAGCATTTTCCACTTTTGGCATTTATTATAGAACACATATCAAATATATTAGAACAATAATGTTTTCTTATTCTATTTGCTAAAAAACATAAAGTTTCTAAAGGAGCATCTACTAATTTTATAGCTTCTTCTTTTGTGATATTATATCCATTCAAAATTTTTTGTTTTAGCTCTTCAAGAGATATTTCATTTTTTATAATTGATTCTATATTACTCATTCATACTCCCCTGTAATTTATACTTCCTGATACAAGTCTATCGACCTTACCATCTTGAAATTTTACTATAAGTGCAAAAGTTCTGTCTATATCTAAAACTTTTACTGTATAATCTTTATTATCTACATTGATAGAAACTTCCTTTCCGATTAAAAATGAACGTTTTATATATTCATCATAAAAAGCTACATTGTTAAAATAATATTCATACAAGTATTCCAATATTTTGGCTATTAAAATATTTCTTATATCAGCATTATTTTCTGTATTGATAGAAGATGCTATAGAGTCAATTTCTTTTGGAAAACCATTCTTTGGAAAATGTACATTTATACCTATACCTATAACAGCATATTCTAATCTTCCATCTTCAAAACTGAAAGCTCCTTCTGTAAGTATTCCGCATACTTTTTTTTCATTGATAAAAACATCATTAACCCATTTTATTTGAGTATTTTTATTGGATATTTCTTCTATAGATTTTGAAACAGCCGTAGCTGCTGCAGTTGTTATAAGTGATCTATTAAAAAATTTCTTTTTTTTTAAATTGAGTATTATACTCATATAAATGCCTGTGCCATAAGGTGAGAAAAAAGATTTTCCATTTCTTCCATATCCGCTAGTTTGTTCCTCAGCAATAATTACCGTACCACTTTCGGCTCCATTAATAGCCATTCCTCTTGCTATAATATTTGTAGATTCTACAGTTTTATATATCAAAAAATTAAATTTATCAGAATAGTTAGGCATATTATTTTTTATTATTTTTGATGATAGAATATCAGTTTCTTTTGAAAGTGCATATCCTTTATTTGATACAGAATGAATATCATATCCCGCTTCTTTTAAATTTTTTACAGCTTTCCATATAGCGGTTCTGCTTACATTTAATTCATTAGCCAATTTTTCACCAGATATGAATAATCCTTTATTTGATTCCAATATTGATATTATATTTTCTTTAATATTTCTATTCATAATAATCATTATAATAACAGAATAAATAATAATTGTCAACTTTATATTTTATATAGGTTTACAATCTTTGTTCTATTTTGTATATATACTAAACAGAAATTTATATAATGCTTATATTTTGTATAAATGTTCTACAAACATCAAATAATAGTGTATATATATTTTATATAGTTTATAATCTATATCTTAATTATATTCATTTAATTATTAATAGTGTTTTATAAATATACATTATCTGGAGAATAATTGGCATAGTTATTGCATATATAATGTTGTAAGCGATAAAGACTTACTAAAAGTCAATAAAAAAATAAAGTTAATCGCTTTAAATTAGAAATATAAAAGTTTATATAAAAAAGGAGTTTTAATTATGACTAAAAGATTATTTTTTCCAGAATTACATTCTATGTTAGATGATTTCAGAACTTTTGATGAGGCATTCGGTAATTTATATAATAATAATGAAACTAGAAAATTATCTCATTATAATATAGAAGAAGATGATAAAAATTACACAATAGAGATGGATATGCCCGGAGTGAAAAAAGAAGATTTAGAAATAGGTATAAAAGAAAATGTTCTTTCTATATATGCTGAACGTAAAAAAATAAATAAATCAAATGTTGTTATAGATAATAATGATAACAATGAAGAGAATAAAAACAATAATGAAATAGTTGTTTCTAAGTATGAGCAAAGTTTCAATATTAATACTAAAGGGATTGATATTGAAAATATAGAAGCTAATTTGACAGAGGGCGTTCTTAAAATAACTCTTCCTAAAAAAGAAGAAGTTAAATATGAGAAGAAAATAAATATAGCTTAATAATTATATAGGTTTATGAAAATTGTATTATGAAGATTAAAGGAGATTAAATATGTCAAGAAGATTATTTGTACCAGCTTTACATTCAATATTATCAAATGCTAATAGATGTAGCTCTTTAGGAAATTGCGATCATTATAATCGTTATAATGATTATTCAAGCTACAGTATAGAGGAAGATGATAAGAACTATACTATAGAGATGGATATGCCCGGAGTGAAAAAAGAAGATTTAGAAATAGGTATAAAGGAAAATATACTTTCTATTTCTGCTAAAAGAAAAAAGATGATTAAAGCAGAAAATGGAGATTCAAAGGAAGAGGTAATTTCAAGTTATGAGCAGAATTTTAATGTCAGTTCAAAAGGTATAGATGTTGAAAATATATCTGCTAATTTGGATAATGGCGTTTTACTCGTTACTCTTCCAAAGAAAGAAGAGCTAAAATATGAAAGAAAGATAGAAATTAAAACAGCATAAGAAATATATATAATAAAGCTTTAAAATCATAAAATATAATCCATAATAAAAGGCATAAGTATAATTTTACTTATGTCTTTTAATTTTTATTTAATAAATTTATTTCAATTTACTTAAATCTATTTGTTTTGTAAATTTAGTAACGGTAGCAGTAGCACATAAATCGCCTAATATATTTAAAGCAGTTCTAACTATACTGAGTAAAGCATCTATTCCAAGTATCATTCCATATTAATATCGAGTCCTATTTGTAGCTACAATTAAAAGTAATGTATCTATAATATTAGGATTTACAAATTATTTTGTAACAGCTGCAGCATTATTCAAGTCCAATCCAAGTCATAGCTTTAAAATGTTACCTATTATCAATACTAATATAGAAGTGATTATATTTAGCAAAAAATACAAAATAATTCAATTATTTATAATATTATATCTATTACTATATATACTATATTTAATCTACTGTAAATTTTTTCTTTTATGAAATGAATTCTATAAAAGAATGCAATAAAAAAAGGATAATATTTTATTAATACTATCCTTTTAATTTTTATAATAAAGCCTATTTTATTATTACCAAATCATAAGAGTAGATCCCCAAGTAAATCCTCCACCGAAACCTGTAAGAAGTACGAGATCGCCGTCATTTATTTTATTATTTTCTATGGCATCAGTTAAAGCCAATCCTATACTTGCAGAAGAACAGTTTCCAAATTTATTAAGCACAACACTTACTTTTTCCATAGGGAGTCCTATTCTTTTAGCAACAGCCTGCATTATTCTTAAATTAGCCTGATGAGGAACAAAATATTTCACATCGCTTAGTTGTTTACCAGAACTCTCTAAAACTTTATCTATACTATTTGAAAACTCAGTAACAGCCCTTTTAAAAGTTTCAGAACCGTCCATATGTATTTTAAATTCAGGAGCCTCTAAATCATCAGCTCTTATAGGGCAAACACTTCCACCATTAAGTACAATGCTCATATCAGGCTCACTTTGCATATGAATTCCTATTATTCCTTTTCCATCATCTCTTGTTGTTATTAATGAAGCAGTAGCAGCATCTCCAAATAAAATAGCAGTACCTCTGTCTTTCCAATTAATATCTTTAGTGAGTTTTTCACATGATACTATAAGTACATTTTTACATTGACCGCTTTCTATTAATGCAGAAGCAGTGTTTAATGAATATATATATCCAGAACATGCAGCGGATAGATCCAAAGCAAAGCAGTGTTTAAGTCCTAATGCATTCTGTAATTGTCCTGCCATAGAAGGGAATATATAATCTTTTGTTACAGTTGGAACTAATATAGCATCAACTTCTTTTAAGTCTACACCTTTTTTTTCTAAATTTCTAAGAGCATTAAGTCCCATCTCAAAAATAGTTTCATCTTCTCTAGCCATATGTCTGGTTTCTATACCAGTTCGGGTTATTATCCATTCATTATTTGTATCCAAAATACTTTCAAAATATTTATTATCTAATATTTTTTCAGGAACATAATAGGCTATGTTTTTTATATATGCTCTCATCATACTTTTCTCCGTTATTATTAATGTACTTAAATATAGAATGATTACTTATAAAAGTTTATTAGAAATAATAAAAAAATCTATAGCTAATAATAACTATTTTGTGCATTTATATGTACTATAAAGAATATTTTGATATAGAATTATCTTATATAGTAATATATTAAGCTTTAAAAGAGCTTCAAGTATAAAAATACCGAAACTCTTAATGATTTTATCGATTATTATTATTCCTTAAATAATAGATAAATATTACCTGAATTATACTGACCTTCTTCTGTATATATAGTCCAGTCTGTAAGTCTTTCTATACTATGCATTCCTCTTTCACCCTCATGCATATCCAAATCTTTATAAGGCTCATTGATTAAAGTAGCATCAAAATAACCATCATCAGTGAAATCATGAACATCAAACCATAAATGCTCTAAATCAGTAGGATTTTCTTCAGTTTCACCGTATCCCAATTTCACTAAGAAAGAAGTTTTTTCATCACCCTTATTTTTGTTTAAAAGCTCTAAGAAATATTCTAACTTTTCAAAAGCAGCTTCCCTCATAAGAGAAGTTTCAAAATTGCTCATCATAAACATAGGATTATCTGTAAGTTCATTTTTATAATAATCAAGTGAATGATATTTTCCTTTATCATCTACAGCAACTAAAATACCAGAAGGAGTATTATGCATTCCGTCATTTCTATCTTTAGCACTTCCAGAAATATCATCAGCAATATTTAGTTTTTTTAAAGCCTTCTGCCAAGGTAACCAGCAAACATAAGTATTATAAGCAGGATTGAATTTAAATCCAGGTTCAGGAACTCCTCTTTCTATAAACATTTTAGCACAAGTATTTAGAAGCGGTCCGAAAGCTGCATTAGAATCTTCAACTCCTACTATCTCCAATTCTATAGAACCAACTCTGTATAAACCATGCGTATGGAACCAATATTCTATTTTATTAGGATCCTTATCATCATCATAAACCGCATGAATAGTAAATAAATAATCCAAAGAAGGAGGAAGAGCAAAAGTGGAAGTATATGAAAGCCAATCTCCAGAATGAGCAGTATAGCATGACATATCTAAAAATATAGAACATTCAGGAACTAAACTATCTAATAATCTTAATTGTCTTTGATAGTCTGTAAGAGGGTGATTATCAAATGTTGTAGATATATGTACAGCGTATTGGCATTTGCAGGACTCATTATAATCTTCTTCCCTTACGGTGTTTACAGAAAATATTTCAGATACATTTTCAGTAACGCTTGAAGCATCAACTAAAGCTACATAGAAACTAAGTTCATCATTATTTTCCTCATCATCATGATTGCATCCGCATACATGTTCTTCACCGTTATTATGATTGCATCCACATACATGTTCTTCGCCATTATTATGATTGCATCCGCATTCATGTTCCTCATAATCTTCATCAATAACCATAGGAAGATACTGTAATTTTATTTGTACCTCCCATTTAGATTTATCTCTTATATAATTGCTTTTATCTATTTCATTAACTTCAAGTACCATATATTCATCAGATTCTGATAATATATCTTTAAGTTCATTAATACTCATATTATGATCATATTCTTTAGTAAATACGGCAGCCATCCATGATTCTAGTCTTTGTTCTCCGCTTGAAAATACATTGTATAATTTTTCATTATAATCCATTATTATTACCTCTATCATTTTATTATATTTTAATTTGTATTTTTTTCAACTTTTTTAAGTTATAAATTATTAAAAAATGTATCAAGAATAATTTTTGATTTTTTCCATTCTGGCATATATAAACTTACTATATTATAGAATTTTTTACTATGATTTGCCTCTATAAGATGTGCTAATTCATGAACTGTGATGTATTCTGCTGCTGTAATAGGATATTTCATAAGCTCCAAATTAAATGTTATATGCTTTTTTTTGATATCGCAGGATCCCCATTTACTTTTTAATTTTTTAACAGTAAATGTATTGATTTCCAAATTCATAATAGAACAGTATTTTTTTAATAATGAATCAAATAATTTTATAGCCTCTTTTTTGTACCATGTATCAAGGAGAATCTGTTTTTTTCTTATGTCGCTATTTTTTAATTCTTCATTATCCTTTATATTAACATACATATACATAATTCTGCCTGCAAGTATTATATTTTCTTTTTTACATTTCAACACTCTAAGCATATAATTTTTACCGAGATAATATAGTTCATTTCCACTTTTTAATTCCTTTTGGCTTATATCAAAAATATTTTTCTTTTTTATAGCTTCTTTTTTTTCTTCAATCCAATCTTTTCTTTTTTCTATAAGTTCATATATATATTTTTTGCTAACTCTTTTTGGGGCGGTAACATATATATTTAAATCCTGCTTTACTCTTATATAGATATTTTTGATTTTTTTGTATTCTATTATTATTTCACTCATATATCATTTAATATTTTTATCGCTGTAATTTGAATATATATTTAATCCTATTTTTAGAATCATTTGTAAAAAAGATAATATTTCTTCATTGTTGTTGCTTAAGTTTAATATTTTCTGATTATTTTCTCCCAATTCTAATAATTTATCGTCTATATTACCTTCTATTTCATCTCTTATCGATTTCATATTCTGCCAATCGGGACGGCTACTTTGTGATTGGAATAATTTATCAACAAATAAAGAGAAGTCTATCAAAGTATCATCATTATCTATATATTTTTTTGAGTTATCATAAACTGATCTGGCACATCTGTTATTTCTTATACGCTCATCATATTTAATATTTTCTTTTTCATTTTCGCCTTTGATTGTTGAAACTATTTCCATAGCCTCTAAAAGTTTTTCTTCTTCATTTATTCTGTTATTTTCATATCTTTCTATTATGTTTAATATTTTTTCTGAAAGTCTTCCGTACATTTCTGGGTTTTCTTCCATTTTTTCTTTTATTACACTATTTGCAGCACTTAATGCAGCATCGGATTTTGATTTGTTTAGAAACTCTATTTCTTTTTCAAAATCTGTATCGAATATGCTTGGTATTTTATTTAACACTTTAACATTATTGTCAGTGCCTACAAATTCATCATAAAGTTTCTGCATTTTTGATTCATATTCTTTGAAATCTACCGCCTCATGATGAGTGATTCTCAAGCGATTTCTAATTTCTACAGAGGTTTTAAATAAGTCTTTATATTTCTTTATTTCTTCATCATCAAAACTCTCTAAAAAATGACAACTGAACTGACATATATTTAAAAGTTTTGAATAGTTTAAAAATAGTTCATAGAATTTTTTTCTTTTATCTTCATCGTTTAATAATGGAGGGCATATATCATAGGCATTATCTGAAAGAAGTTCAGGGAGAAAGTTTATTAATTCTTCATAAGCATTTTTGAATTCTTTAATCTTTTCTTTTATATCGAATACAACATCTTCAATATCTTCAATATCATAATTTGCAAGTTCATCATAGGCATTTAAAGCATTATCCAAGTTTCCTAGAAGTCCTTTATAATCTATTAATATCCCATTATCTTTTCCTGTATATGTTCTGTTTACCCTTGCTATAGCCTGAAGAAGTCCATGATCTTTTAATTTTTTATCTATATATAAAACCTGAGTTCTTGGAGAATCAAAACCTGTAAGCAGTTTATCTACTACTATCATTATATCGATATTTCCTTTCTTGAAACTTTTTATTATTTCTTCTGTGTATTTAGTTTCATCATTTGAGTATTTGCTGTATAGTTCTTTCCATTTTTCTGATACATACTGTTTTTTTTCAGAACCGTTTTTACTACCATATTGTTTATTATCTTCTCCCTCATCTGCCTGAGAAGATATAACCACTGCTGTTTCTAGGCTATAATATATGTCGAATATTTCCTTCATTTTCAGAGCTTCATATTTGCTTGAAACGGCAAGCATAGCATTAAACTCTGTATTTGATAGATTCTTTTTATAATGTTTTGATATATCATCTGCTAATAGTATCAATCTCTGTTCACTTTCAAGTATAACTTTTTCATTAACATTTTTCTTTTTTAAATCTTCTTTTTCTCTGTCTGTTAAATCTCTTGTAATCAAATCAAATCTGTAATCCATTCCTGCTTTATCGTATATTACCTGATTTATTAATCTGCTTTCATAGTATAGAGGTACTATTACTTTATCTTCCAAAGCATCTCTTATGGTGTATGTATCTATAAAGCCTCCGAATTTTTCTGCGGTGCTTTTTTCTGCTCTGTATAAAGGTGTACCTGTAAATCCTAAATAACATGCATTAGGAAAAACTTTTCTCATGTTATTGGAGAACTTACCGTACTGCGTTCTATGGCTTTCATCTACCAAAATAAAAATGTCTTGGTTTTCTATTACTATTTTTTTGTCGAATACTTTTTCAAATTTATTTATTACTGTTGTTATTATGCTTTTTCCACTTTCTATTAATTTGATTAAGTTGGCTCCTGTTGAAGCTCTTTCTGCTGATATATCTGTATTTTTGAAAGTATTGTGAATCTGCTCATCTAAGTCAACTCTGTCTGTAACTACTATTATTTTAGAGTTTTTTATTTTTCTTGATATTATTTTAGTGAGCATTGACATTGTAAGGCTTTTACCACTTCCCTGAGTATGCCATATTACGCCGCCTTGTCTTTTTCCTTTATTATCTTTATTTTGAATTCTATCTATTATTTTTTTTGTTGCGAAGTATTGATTGTATCTTGTTACTTTTTTTACTGTTCCGTCAAATATGATAAAATATTCTAATATATCTAAAAATCTTTCCTTTTGAAATAATGAGTATAATGTTATATCTATTTCATTGATTACTCTGTCTTTTACTATTTTTTTTAATTCTTTTATAACTTTGCTTTCTTCTTTATTTGCTGATTTATTTTTTTTATTGTTATCTTTATCTTTCCAAACATTGTATAATTTTTCAGAAGTTCCTGCAGTGCCATATTTTGCTGTATCATCATTGGCACATATAAGTAATTGAGAGAATTTGAAAAGCTCTCTTATTTCTTTTTCGCCCTGATTTCTTATCATCTGCTCAATAGCATTTTTTGAGTTTACGCTTCCTTTTTTTAATTCTATCACTGCTAAAGGTATGCCGTTTATAAATACAATTAAATCTGGTCTTCTTGTTTTTTCTTTCTCATCTATAGAGCTTCTGTTTACTGTGAATTCTTCTGTGATATGAAATACATTATTTTCTATGTTATCAAAATCTATATATTTAATATTAAAACTTCCCTGTTTATTTCCGATTTTTTCTTTGTATGATTCGCCTTTTAAAATTCTTTCTGTGATTTCCTGATTGGTGATGAGATATCCTTTAGTAAGCGGAACATCCAAATCATTAACTGCCTTTTTAATATTATCTATTGAGAATTTATTTTTTTTGCCGTCATAAATGAAGTGATTAATTTCTTTAAGTTTTTCTTCCAATATATTTTTGAACATCACATTTGCTGTATTATTATCTCTTTCTTTTAGAGCATCTTCAGGGCTTATATACTGATATCCCATATTTTTAAAAAGCTCTATAACTTTATCCTGCAAAACTCTTTCGCTGTATTGTTTATTCATAAAAAACTCCTGTACTCGCCGTACTGGCATTCCTCACCGTATTTCTTATTCTTATCAAACGCCTTATGTACGTGTGGCTGATTACTTTTCATTATACAATGAATTATAATAATAAAAAGCTAAAAAATATTATAATGCAATCCTAGAGATAAAAATTAATTCTTAAGTAATACGGTTTCGGAGAGCATAACAATAATAAAATCGTTTTTTGACTTCTTCTTTTACAAAAAAGAACGAAGAAAAAAGATTTTATATACAAACATAGTACATGATTTAATTATATTCCGCTGTATATAAATATTTTTTATATAATATAAAAAGAAAATCTGATAATTTACTTTTATTGTCTTTTTGTTATAATTTTTATATGAGAAATATTAACAGAATGAACGATTACTTTGTGCGCTATCTTTTAGGCTCTATTGGTAATGAAGATATACTTGAAAATATAGTGAATTCTGTGCTTACAGATTCAGGCTTTGAAGAGGTTCATAATTTAGAAATAATTAATCCACATAATCTGCCTGAAAATATTAATCTTAAAGAATCCGTACTTGATGTTAAAGCTATTACTAAAGACAATAAAAAAATCATTATAGAAATACAATTATCAGGAAATATAGATTTTGTAAAAAGAATATACTATTATATTTCAAAGAATATAGTAAGCGAATTAAATGAAAATGAATCTTATGATATTATCAGTCAGGTAATAAGTATCAATTTTGTCAATTTCAATATGGACTTTAATGATGAGGGCAAAGCTCATAGATGCTTTAAATTAACAGATACTCAAAATCATAATGTATCATTAGATATTATTCAGATGCATATCATAGAAATACCGAGATTTTCAAAAATATTAAATAATTCATCTATAGATGATATTAAAAGAAATCAAATATTATCTTGGATAGAGTTTTTTACAGTTAAGGATTTATATAAAGTCAAAGAAAAACTAAAGGAGCTTAATAATATTATGCCTAAAGTAATAGATAAATATGAGAGATTTGTATCAAGTGAAGAAGAGATGGAAGTTTATAATGCCCGTGATGCTTTTTTATACGGTCAGACTTTAATGCTTAAAAGAGAAAGAGAAGAAGGAATAAAGGAAGGAATAAAGGAAGGAATAAAGGAAGGAATAATAAAAACAGCAGAGAATTTAAAAAAGTCAGGATTAGATATAGAATTCATAAGCAGAAATACAGGTCTCAGCATAGAAGAAATAGAAAAATTATAAAAATGAATTCTCCTATATAATCTTAATCTCTTCATTATTAAGACCGTACAAAGAATACGCAGTATTAATTTACTTTTTTTTATTTTTGGTTATAATAATAATAAAGTTTTTTAATGAATATATAAAGTAATGAAAGAACAGCTGTTTTTTCTCCGGTAATTTTTCAGCAGTTCTTTCAGAGTTTTTTACAGTTAAAGATTTAGATAAAGTAAAAGAAAAATTATAAAAATTTAAATCCTCACTTCCCCCGTTAAAAGCCTCTGCATTAATCCTTTCTTCTGCTGTTTACGAAGCTCGAGCTGCTTTTTAAGATTTTCTATTTCCTCATCTATTACAGAAATGAGTTCAGCAATTTTCTTTTGTTCTTCTAGGCTTGGAATTAATAGAGTAAAATTTAAAAAATCATTTTCGGATAATTCTTTTTGTCCTGTTCCATTAGCAAGATGATAATATCTTTTCATATATGACTCTCTTGATAATGAGAAATATAGAAATTTATTATTACAACACTTATTGACTGTAAAACTCATTATAGCATTTGAGCATATTGTATTATCAAATTCTTCACTTACTATTGCAATACTCCCATTAAAATAATTTTGTTTTCCTAAAATAATTTCATCTTTTTTTCTAATATAAAAAGGTCTTTTATCTGCCATTTTTCTTTCAATATTTGCAAATTCTATTCCTTTATTATGTAGCTTTATCGTAATTTTTTTATATTTTGAAGTATCATTAACTCTATTTTTTGAACCAGAAGATAAAATATCCCCAAGCCTCACAGTTTGCCACTCATCATTAAAACCGTTAAATCGCACTTCACCGCTTAAGAGTCTTTGCATTACACCTTTCTTATAAAGCTCTTTTTTTTCTATTAAATTCATAAGGTTCTCTATTACTTCATCGCATAATGATAAAATTTCCGCTATGCGTTTTTGTTCCTCTAGGGGTGGAAAGTAGAAACTTAAATTTTCTAAATTTGATTTTGATATTTCTAAAAATGTACTACCTGAGGAATTTGATATTAAATGATTTCTATTATGGTTTATGAGATAATATAAAAATAGTACATTATGATTTATATTTGGAATAATAGATTTAAATCCTTGATTTGTTGATATTTCTTTTTTATTTATACAACAATCCCCAATAGTTGCTCTCGTACATATAATTAAAGAATTAGGTTTTATAATTTTTGCGGAACTATTTTTTAATCCTAATTCTGTGATTTTTCTTTCCGTATCATATAAATATTTTGTTTTTAAAGCTGTTACTTCTGTAGGTGTTAGCCATAATATATCACCATTCCAATATTTTTCATTTTTCGTACTTGGAGTACCTCCTCCTAATATTTCACCTATATCTTTCAATTTAAATTCTTGCCAGCCTGTCGGCAAATGTGTATTTTTCATAAATACGCCTCTATTAAATATAATATGCAATTCTTAAAAATATTATAATATGATATGTAAAAAATTTAAAACTATTATGATATTAGTTTTTTACTTTTTAAAAATTAAATAATCGTATAAATTATTAAAAAATGGTGTATTTACTTAATTCAATATATCGTATATAATCGGACTAAATAAAATATAGGAGTTCTATTATGATTAAATTTATTGAAATGAACGAAGATTTGAAGAATAAAGA
>NZ_JARHYI010000150.1 GCF_029258575.1 Brachyspira sp.
ATCAAGTATAGTATTATATTTTACTTCCATATTATCAATATTTCCAGATGAAAAGAAAACTTTAGGATTATACATAGCTTCTTCAAGATAACTAATTTTTTCTTCATATGAGTCTATACCATAATTAGAAAAAACTTTTTCGATCTGAGGCTTTTCTCTAGCACCTTGTAAAGCTCCTATGATAACTTTTTTATCATTCATGTATACACTCCAAATTAAAATATTCTCATGGCAAATTGTATATGTCTAAATAAAAAAGTCAAGCATATTAAAATATCACTCCTTCAAAAAACCATGCTCATACACTTTAACAGCAATTTTTTTGGCAAGAATGTCGAGATTGAATTTGAGGTCGGAGAGTAAAGAGTTGTAAGTATCGTCTTTAGAGGTTGGATTCATACGCCCCTTGTCATTAAACTTCTGAAAAAACGCACGTATATCATAATGGGACGCATTAACATTGATTAGATCGAAAGAATGATAATATTTCCATAGAGCTAAACCAGCCTCAAAAACCGCACTAGCCTCACTTGAAAATTTCAAAGGCTTTGAAGATGTGGCACCACTGCTGAAAAGACTGTCATTGTCGGAAGCAGTTTTTTTAATCTTACCAGCGATGAAATCAGTCATAAAATGCGAGGAGAAAGAGTCTTTAGAATTAACATCTGATTCAGTGAACGGAATCCAGTGATTAATACCCTGCTCTGAAGAAATACGGTTCTGCGAATGAAATAAAGTGAAAGCCACACAATCATTCTGAAATTCTTTATCATCTTCCCAAGTGCTGTTAGGATATAAAAATTGATCCCTATCATTAAGCCAATCAGCTTCAATGCATAATCTAACAGATAAATATATACAGATAGGAATTAAATTTTTTTCATTTATATATATAAAAATACCATGTCTATTAGTTTTTTCATTCATTATAGAAATATATTTATTATTTTGAAAATCAGGAGCATCAGCCATAATTATTCCAATATAATTTTCATCTATTTCTGATTTACCAATTTTTTTATATTTACTATCTTTTTTATTATATAATTTATAATTATTTATCCAATCATTTATTCTTTTAATTTCTTTATTAAAAAAATAGATTTTTTTAGTTTTTATAATTTCACCGTTACTATCAAAGATATTGGAAATTATATATTTATTTTTTACTTTTTTAGAAGTATTCCAAATAAAAAATCCTATAGGAAAGTCACCATTTACATTATCAAAAGTATCAGCAGGTACAATAAACATTTTTTCTAATTTTGCTAAAAATATATTTCTAAATTCTTCAAAATTTCCAGCTTGAATAGTTTTAAGAGTAGAAAATTGGGCTATAATACAATTTGGTATTTCTAAATATATTTTTATTATAAATTGGACAAATAGTTCTTTTAAAGATGTTCCAAGTTTAATTCTAGCATCTTCAATATTAACTGTTTTATAAATGAAGTATGTTTTATTATCTGTTGCTACTTTAGGTTTATTCCTCCCTGTACCACTTCCAGCCTCAGCGTAAGGAGGATTTATATATATTACTAATTTCTTTCTTTTCTCTTCATCATCAATTATAGCTTTCAAGTCTTTAGGAAGTTTATCAAATTCATCATTCAAAAAATCAAATTGAAATATATGATTTTCAAGCAGGTTAGCTCCGTTCTTTACTCGCTCTTTCATTATTTCCACATCCGCCTTATCCAAAGTAGAAGCCCAAATATTATATTTATTTGTAAGTCCTGCAAGCAAATTGCCTGTACCTGCAGCACAGTCCCATATATAATATTCGTCCTGCCAATTCTCGCCCAATGCTTCTGCAATATATTCCTGACTTTTTTCAACCCATATCTGAGGCGTGAAATAAGAACCCTTCCGTTCTCTTATATCCTGAGGTACTAATAAATCGCGTCTCTCTATTATATAATCCCAATATTCTTCTTTCGGCGGTCTTTGATATCTTTTCCAAAACTCATTATGTGACTTCTGTTTATCATAAAAATATGCTTCCTTACTTGAGGCAAGTCCCATATCATCTATTTTTCTGTCAAGCTCATAGTGGTCAGTTTTTAGTATTACATATAATTTTTCTTTTAATGTCAAATTATTTTCGCTTAATAAATCCGCTAAATAAAAATCGGCATCTATTATACCGAAACTTTTAGCTTTATCCCAATCTACAGATATAGAGGTTTTTACAGCATTAAGCCATTTTGAATATATATTAACAAAATTATTTTTATCAATCTGTACTTTTGATATGCTGTTTTTACCCGCTATAAAATTAACTCTTATAAACTCTTTTAATTCTTTATCATCATCATCAAATTTATAAATATAGCTTTCATTTTTCAAAGTATTTTCTACTAGATTATAGAGCTGTTTAAACTCTTTAGATTCATGATTAGAAGGTGTTACATTCCAATTAAAATCATTTTGATTGAATACATCAAGAATTTTATAATACTGAATAAAAGCTATTTTCTCTGCATCAAAAGCTCCCAAAAATGGGGGAGGTAAATGCTTATCAAAAACTCTTTTCTTTCCTATAGTAAGTATCAGCTGCACAAAAGATTCGTAAATATCGTTTTTATTTCCTTTTTTAGCCTCAGCCCACAAAAAATATTCGTTTTCTTTTTTATCTATATCTTTTTTAGGTGCTATACTAAAATCAATTTCTTCTATGATTTGAGTGTTGTCGAAAGATTGAAAATAATCTCTTGCTACTTTATTTTTTAATTCTTCTTCTCTGATAGTTTTACTGTAATACATAAAATTATAATAGTACAATTTAAGGCTAAAGTCAATGTTTTTATATTATTAAAATTACTCAAAAAAATATAATTTTCTGTTTGTTAATTTTTTATAATGTAGTATAATATTGGCAGAACAAAGCTATATTTTAAAAGGAGTTTACAAATATGGTTACAGCTATTACGACAACTGACACTAGTAATGTTTATGTTACGTCAATAGGCGGGGTAAATATCACTGTCAGAAACAATTTTTCTGATAAAACAGCTACTGTTGAGGTGGAGCCGAAGATCACAGGTGGTGCTTTAAATGTGCAAGGGTAATTTCCTCCCTTATCGCATTTATATTATCGGTTCTTTAATTTAATACTTTAGCATAAGTTTTTGTTCGTTTATTAAAAGTAATGGGGTTGTTGGTGGGAAACAGCTCCATTTTTTATGCTTGAATTATTAATTTTTATATATGAAAGTAAAACATATGAAAATTGATAATTTAATATATTTAAAGTAATTTAAATTGTATAGTTATTTTCTAAATATGAACAAATATTCGTGAGCAATTAATAAAAAGTTATATTTGATACTATTTGTTTTCCAATATCCTGTTGCCCTGCAGTTATGTTGTTCTTTAATAATAAGTTCTTTTAATTTAAAACCAACATTTTCAAAAACACGCATAACATCAAATGACATTGGAATCATATGCCCTTTTTCTCTTGTATCTCCCATTAAAATAGCACAAAACTTATCTTTTTTAAGTACACGATAACTTTCTGCTGCTACTATTTTCATTTCTTCAATAAAATCCTTTATTTTTAAACGAGATAAATCACCATCTATATTATCGCTATATTGAATGATATTTGCATATGGCGGATGTGTACAAATGAGGTCAATACTATTATCTAAAATGAAATCTAAATACCGTGCATCTCCATTATAAATATAAACATTACCATTACCTCCATCAT
Source organism: Brachyspira sp. (assembly GCF_029258575.1). Classification (GTDB taxonomy): domain Bacteria; phylum Spirochaetota; class Brachyspiria; order Brachyspirales; family Brachyspiraceae; genus Brachyspira. The sequence continues at coordinate 3,719 of NZ_JARHYI010000150.1, forward strand.
ATTCAAAATCAATTTTTTCTCTGCATCTATTGAGTGCTGTATCATTTATATCAATACCGATAATATTTCTGTTAAGTAATTTCGCTTCTACAAGAGTAGTACCTCCGCCAGCAAATTGATCGAGTATTAAGTCTCTTTCTTGAGAGTATCTAAGTATAATATTTCTAGGTATATATGGAGACCAATTTCCACGCCATTTTGCATCATGGGTAGCCCAATTACCTCTATTTGGAAAAGACCAATGTGTTGTCATTTCTAGTTCAAAATCATCTGGTTCCCATTTTTTTGTTTTTTTTGCCATTAATCAAATCCTATATAATTTTAGAGAATATTTATAGAATGCTATATTATAATTTTAGTATTTCATAATAATCTTCTTATTACTAATTTGTCAATCTAACATTTTATATATCAAGTATTTTTTTTAATTTATATAATAATAATTTTTATTAATTATTGAATATTTTATTTTTTATACAAATTTATATTAGTTGAAAACTTTTTTAATTATTCCATCTTCTAAGTCTTTGATATTATAGATGTAATCCATAACTTCAAAAGTTTCTTCTAAATTGTTTCTTGCATCCATCCAGCCTTTACCATCAGTAAACCATACAAATTTAAAGTTAGTTATTTTACTAGCTTCTTGAGAAATTTGCTTGTAACTACGAGCGGTCTCATTTAATTTAGATCCACTACTTGCATAAAAATTTGTTTCTATTCCATAAACTTTATCTTTTGTTTTAATTACAAAATCAAAACGTTTAACAGTTTTACCATTGTTTGATATTTCTGATAGATTAATATTAAATTTATCTTCAATTTCTTTTATTTTCATTTCTTTAAAATATGTTTTACCTTTTTGAAAACC
>NZ_JARHYI010000026.1 GCF_029258575.1 Brachyspira sp.
AAACTTATGCCCAAGCCGTTGAATTGGAAGAAATAGTTAATGAGAAAAATGTTATACTTCAAGTAGGACATGTTGAAAGATTTAATGGTGCCGTTCAAGAACTTCATCATATAATAGAAAAAGCATATTTAATAGAAGCCAGAAGATTAGCTCCTTTTACTCCTCGTATTACAGATGTAGGAGTGGTATTTGATATAATGATTCATGATTTAGATATAGTAACATCTTTCGTAAAGAAACCTATTGTAAGATTTTCAGCAAGTGGAAAAAGAATAAGAACTAATAATGAAGATATTGCAAGTGCATTACTTGAATTTGAAGATTCAACGATAGCTACGATAAGTGCAAGCAGAGTAACTCAGGAAAAAATAAGAACATTAGCTATAAGTACAGAAGAGGCATATTTTATATTAGATTATGCCACTCAGGATATAACTATACATAGACAGGCAGCAAGTCAAAGTAATATAAAAACTTCTGTAGGAATTAATTATAAACAAGAATCTATAATAGAAAGAGTATTTATACATAGAGATAATCCTCTCAAATTGGAAGATGAACATTTTGCAAAATGTATATTAGGTAAGGATAAAAGGTTTGTTTCAATAGAAGATGATGTTAATACTATCAAATTAACCGAATCCATTTTAAAAGAAATAAAAAAAACTTGGTAATATTTTAATAAAGTAAATAAAAAACAATTGCTTAGTAATATTATGTTTACTAAGCAATTATTAACTATTAGGAGAAAGCAACAAACATAATAAATTTACAAATAATACCTTCCTCCAACGCTTATTCTCCCAAAACCAGCTTTATTTATCTTATCAGAATACCCAAGTTCTTTTCCATTAGGAACTAAATGCAGACCGCCTCCAAACTCTAATACTATTGCTACATGCTTACTTACATTTATATTGAAACCAGCTCCTCCTCCTACTTCCCAATAATATGGAGAACTAAATAAAAATTTTCCGCTTTTATCAGGATCAAAAGATAAAAAACCAAAACTAAAAAAAGTAAAACCATATCTAGATATAGTTATCTTTCCTGTATATTCATCTCTATTTCCAAAAGTAAATTTCTGCATAAAACCTAGTGTATACATTTGAGGGCTTTCATCGTAAATTTTTGAACCGATAATAGAAGTAAAACTTTTCATCTCAAAATTATTAAATTTAAATAATTTAAATCCAAATTCTACATTGACACTTGTTTTTATAGAGTCAGAACTGCTGTATAATCCTATGGAAAAAAATCTATTATCCAATCCTGAAGATAAACCTTTTTTTTCTATATTTTCTTTTTTATCTGAATTCTGATTTTCTTCAGAATAAATTTTATTATTAAATAAAGCTAGAAATATAATACAAAATATAAAAACATATTTCAATATTTTCATAAAAATGTTCTCCCATAATTATTATAAAATAATAGTTTATTAATATTATTAAATTGATAATAATTAAATTTATTCTCTATCTTTGATTTTATTAAAAGTTTCTTTATTGCTTTCATCTTCTTTTATAGTCTTTATTTGAGTAAAGAAATATAAATATTTTCCAATAAATAAAATAACAAGAACAATCCTAGCATGCAAATTATTAACAAAAATAAAAGTAATAATTAACATAGCACTAACAGGCAAAAGTATAGTAAGTTTAGATTTTAAAGTCATAGATCTTGACTGAACAAAACTCTCTAAATGCTTCTTATACAATTTTGTAGACATAAACCAATCATGGAATCTTTTAGAACCCTTAGCAAAAAAGAATGATGCAAGCAAAAGAAAAGGCGTTGTAGGAAGAATAGGTACAACTATACCAACTGCTCCGATACCTACAAAAAGAAAACCTAAACATATAAACAATATTCTCATAATACACCATTAAAATTACTTTTTTTATTTTGCTTATTATTTTTTATATTATGTTTTATCATAACAGCCACATGCTTTAATGCCAAAATAGGCTTATGAAAAAGCATTCTTTTTCCTGAGAAAGTCATTATTTTTTTTATTTTTTCTTTCATATCCTTTTTGTAGCAATGAGAACTGCAAGCACTGCAAAATGTTTTTGTAGAAATAAATCTGCATTTAGAAGTTCTTTCACATGCATAATTATAAATATCTTCACATTCCTTACAAATACTTTTATTTCCAAATGTTTTAGTACGATTTTTATGATATTCACTATGTTCATATTTGCAATACAATTCAATCATATAAAACACCATTTTTTTTTCATAATCTATTTTTTTATTTATCTTATTATCAGTATTTACAATATCCATATTAAAAGCCATATTTGTTTTTCATATTGGGTATTTTGATTTATAATACAAAATACCCAATAATATATTTCCCAATATCAATAATTTAGCTAATTAAAATTTCCAAGTAACACCTGTACTTCCATTGAATGCAAGTCCGTTATCAGCACTGTTTCCAATTGCATCAATAGTAGTAGCACCTCCAATCTGAGCTTCAAAGTACCATTCCAAATTTGGAAGAGGGCTTATTGTTAATTCCCCGTAAACTAAATAGCCAACAGAATAGAATACAGGAGGCATTCTAACAGGCTTTGAAGTTGTAACATATTTATTTATACCACCTGTAAGCATCGAAAAAGAAATTGCAGGCTCTAAATAAAGAGATATAAAGTCATTTTCAGCAGTAAAACCTACAGGAACAGATACACCAATAAATTGCGGTTTTGTTATATAATATTCTGTTCCGCCTATTTTTACAGAAGCTCCTTCCATTGTAGAAATGATATTATGTGCAGTAAAATCATACCAAGGGGGCAATGGCGAACTACCTTGACCACTGCCAAGTTCAAAAGCTCCATAAGGATTTGATGCATCTATATTATAAGAACCAAAACTAACATTTCCTTCTTTTGTTCCTTTTCCTCCGGGTATATTAACTTTGTATCCTGTACCTTTAAAATCTTGTACAGAACCTTGATATAATACTCTTATTTGGGGCTCTATCAATATAGGATCTGTTGCAGCTATAAAATACCCTCTAACATCTATTCCTATAGACTGTCCCATTGTATCTTTAGTAAATCCATAATTTGGTTCCTGAAACTGAACGATAGGAGGCATACCTTTTATAGCTGTATATCTGCTCTCATTAGCTTTCATAGAATACATACCATATTTTAAATTAACTCTTAATCTACTGAATATACTATTTCCAGTATAATATTCTAATCTTATATCTGTTGATACTGCAATATCTCCGTCATTAACTTCTCCGCTTCCTACACCTATTGTAACAGGTATATTAATTCTTAGATTATCATTTAATGCAGTTGCTGTAATTATAGGTGTATGTGCCTGCCAACTTCCTGATACATATTTAAATTGATATCCAACTCCAATACCAAAACTATCATTTTTATATCCTATTCCTACTATTGCAGCAGGTCTGAATTTACTTATTCCACCCTTAATTCCATCATCAACATTATCAAATAATACACCAGCGGTTTCTCCCGTAACACCAATCATAAATCTTACATTAGAAGAGCCTGCTAAAACTCCAAATCTATCTAATCTAACTCTTAATTGATTTTCATCAACTAAAAAATCATTAAAATCTTCTAGAACAGTATAAGAAAATGCAGCATATACACTCAATACTAAAGCTGCTAGAATATAATATAAACGTCTCATATTTTTATCCTTACTTTATTTTTATATTTTTTTAACAACTTTACAATTTTAATTAAAACAAAAATATTTTATACAACCCTACTCAATTAAATCTTATTCTTTAGAAACTCTTATAATGATTTGTTTTTATTATTATTTCTCTCTAATGCCTCCTTTAGTAATTCTCCGTTAGGATATATATTTTTACTCATTTCAATATATTTTTTATAATTTTCATCATCTTTCATCTTAAAATAGTATTGAGATAGCCAAACATATGATAAATACTTTTGATACTGCTCTTTAGAATTGCCCAATGCTTTATTAAAATATTCAAATGACTTTTTAATACTTCCGCCTGCTATCGCTGGAGTATGCATATACCCTATAGCCGTTCCTAAAAGAGCAAAAAAATTAGATTCATCTTTTTCTAAAATTTTATTATATATCTCTTTACTTTTTGAACCAAATTTTATTATTTCAGGTACTTTAGAATAATAAATAATATAATTCATAAGTTCACTTACACTTATTAAATAATCAATATCATTAGATTTTATATAATCTTTATTCTGATCTATAGCTTCTTTTAGATAATTGTATTTATCTTTTTCATCTTTTATAGATTTTGATTTTATTAGATTAACTATATTTTTATATGTCTGAGAATTATTTTTTTCTATTTCTCCTATATTATAACTAGATGAGTAATATCTGTTATAAAAATTATTTATATCTTTTGAAGTATAAGAATAAATAACACTAGCTACTAAAATATATATAACTATTATATATCTCATTTCAACCCTCTAAAAGTTAATAACATGACTTAATTTGTTAGTATATTCTAACATTTTAGAAAAAAAAATCAATAGCTGAAAAAGAAAATATTTTATTTTTATAAATATCAAAATACAAAAAATATTTTTATCAAAAAAATCTAAAATTATATATAATACAATTTTAACAATTGAAAAAAAAACTATATTGGTATATCATTATTCAAATAAAAATTTGATTAAATAATAAATCTTATGGAGGAAATATGGCTGTATCTAAGAAAAAAGTAGCAGATAAATCTTCGTTAAAAAAGGTTTCCAAATCTGCTAAGAAGACAGTTGTTACAAAAAAAGCAGCATCTAAAAAAACAGTAAAAGCTGCAGAAAAAAAAGTAGCTGCACCTAAATATTATGTATCAGAAGCTCCTTTAAAGAGTGCTGATAAAGAAATTTTTGCCGCAATGAAAAATGAGTATAAAAGAGAAGTTAATGGTTTAGAGCTTATAGCTAGTGAAAATATAGTTTCACGTGCAGTTATGGAAGCACAAGGTTCTATATTCACAAACAAATATGCTGAAGGCTATCCATCAAAAAGATATTATGGAGGATGCAGCGAAGTAGATGTTGTAGAAGATTTAGCTAGAGAAAGAGCTAAAAAATTATTCAAAGCGCCTTTCATAAATGTACAGCCACATTCTGGTTCCCAAGCTAATATGGGAGTTTATATGGCTATTCTTAAACCGGGAGACACTTGTTTAGGATTATCTTTAGATTCAGGTGGACATTTAACACATGGTAAGAATGTTAATTTCTCTGGAAAAATATATAATTTTGAGCATTATAATGTAAGAAAAGATACAATGCAAATTGATTATGATGAAGTTAGAGATATAGCAAAAAGAGTTAATCCTAGATTAATAGTAGCAGGCGGAAGTGCCTATCCTAGATTTATTGACTTCAAAAAATTCAGAGAGATAGCTGATGAAGTTGGTGCTTATTTAATGGTTGATATGGCTCATATTGCAGGATTAGTTGCTGCAGGTGTTCACCCTAGCCCAGTACCTTATGCTCATTTTGTTACAGGTACTACTCATAAAACTTTGAGAGGTCCTAGAGGTGGATACATTATCTCTACAGAAGAAGAGTTAGCTAAAAAAATAGATAAAACTATATTTCCTGGAATACAGGGCGGTCCTTTAATGCATGTTATAGCTGCTAAGGCTGTATGTTTTAAAGAGGCTTTAGACCCTAAATTTGTTAAATATCAGGAGCAGGTTGTAAAAAATGCTGAAGCTATGACTAATATGTTCCTTGCAAAAGGTTATGAATTAGTTTCAGGCGGTACTGATACTCATTTAGTATTAGTTGATGTAAAAAAATCTAAAAATATAACAGGACAGCTTGCAGAAACTGTTTTAGATAAAGCTCATATAACTATAAATAAAAATGGAATACCATATGATACTGAATCTCCAATGGTTACAAGCGGAATAAGACTTGGAACACCTGCTATAACTACAAGAGGATTAAAAGAAAAAGATGTTATGGAATTAACTCAGTACATAGATGAAGTTTTAAGTAATAGCAATGATGAAAAGATGATTAATGCTATTGCTAAAAAAGTAGCTACTTTATGCAAAAAATTCCCTATGTATAAATTCATAGCTGATATGTAAAATTTTAACAAATAAAGGGAGCATCATATTAATGAAGCCCCCTTTCTTTTTATAATTAATTAAATAAATTCAAAATCTCTTCTTCTGTTAAATCTTCTTCTATCATACTTTTTAATAAATCTTCATTATCGAGAAAAGTTGCAAGCTCAGCTATTGAATCTTGATGACTGTCAAAATCTTCAGCGGCAAATGCAAAAAATAAATATACTTTTTTGTCAGTTTGATAAAAATTAACCCCTTCCTTAACCTTTAATAAACTTATAGAAGTTTTTATAACACCATTTTTAGGGCTTGAATGAGCAATAGCTACACCATCAGTTATAACTATATAAGGACCGTTTTTATAAACATCATTTATAATAGAATCTACATATCTAGGTTCTATATTTTTAGCATCTAAAAGAGGTTGAGAAGCAATTCTTAAAACTTCTTCCCAATCTTCTATACTATCTTTAATTTGTATTTTTCCATATAACATATCTCTCAGCATAATTAATCCTATCTATATTTCTATATAATTAAATATTTCATCTATTTTATCTAAAACTATAGAAGCCCCTTTTTCTAGTAACTTTTCTCTGCTGTAAGTATTAGTAATAGCAACAGATTTTATACCAGCCATTTCAGCAGCTTCAATACCAGCCAAACTATCTTCAAATATTAATACATCATCTTTTTTTAATTCATTATTGTAATTTTTTAAAAGTTCAAATGCATACAAAAATAAATCAGGTTCAGGTTTCGCTTTTAATTTTTCATTATGACATGAATAGCCTTTTATATATTTTGATATACCCTTTTTATCAGAGATATTAGTAACATAATCTATATTGCTATTGGATGCTATAACAATATCAATATCTTTTAATCTTTCCAATGATTCCATAACACCGTCAAAAGTTTCTAAATCTGTATCTAAGATTTTATAAAAATAAATTTCAGCCTCTTTGAAAAAATTATCAGGGATATAATGCCCTTGACTTCTTAATATATTATCAATATCTTTAGTTTGATAGCCAGCCAAAGAATTAAAATCAACATTTTTAAGAGCATTCATCTCATTAGAAACATGAATCAATGCTCTAGTATATAAACTCTCACTATCAACCAAAGTACCGTCAAAATCAAATATTATACTTTTAGGTTTTATAATATCCATACAATTATCCTTATTTTATCAATAGATGCAGATATGATATAATAAGGATATTTAAATTTCAAGAATATTTTATTACATAAAATTTTTTAATATGTAAATATCTATGAAATATATAGTAAATATCATGATAAAAAAATAAATAAAAATTATTATATTTGATAATAAATAATACATATGTTATAATTGTAAATAAGAGAATTATGAAAAAACACAAATAAAAAAGGAGTATATGATTATGGGATTAAAATTAATCATTGCCAAAGATGCTAATGGAGTTGGAAAAAAAACAGCGGCAGAAATTATTAATTTATTAAAAGTAAAAAAAGATGCTACTTTAGGGCTTGCTACAGGAGGTACTGCTGAAGCTGTATATCCTCACTTAATAAAAGCCTATGAAAAAAAAGAAATAGATTTTAAGAATGTTAAGTCCGTTAATTTAGATGAATATAAAGGATTGGATCCTAAAAATGATCAAAGCTACAGATACTTTATGAATAAAAATTTATTTGATCATATTAATATAGATAAAAAAAATACTTTCGTACCTAAAGGCATAGGAGATAAAGATAAAATATTAAAAGAATTTAATGATAAAATAAACAAATTGCCTAGAGATTTGCAGTTATTAGGGGTAGGACCTAATGGACATATAGCTTTTAATGAACCTAATGAGGCTTTACATGCAGATGCATTATGTGTAAAACTTGATGAAAAAACTATTAAAGCTAATTCTAGATTCTTCACTTCAGAAAAAGATGTACCTAGAGAAGCATTCAGTATGGGTATGGGAGGAATATTAAAGGCGAAAAAAATAGTTATAGCTGCTATAGGTAAAGGTAAAGCTGCTGCTATGAAAGAACTTCTTACAAATGATAAAGTTACAACAAAATGCCCTGTTACTTTCCTTAAACTTCATGATGATGTTGTTGTTGTTATAGATCAGGAATTGGCTGATGCTATAGGTTTGGAAAAGAAAAAAGGATGTAAAAAATAATAATAAATAACTTTGAATATTACTTTTATTATTTATAAATAGGGATAGTTTTAATACTGTCCCATTTTTTTATATTGCTTTTATTTCATATGCTAATCTTTTTTTATTGATTACTAATAAAAAAACATATCCGCACAAGTTTTTATTAGATATAATATTTTATTTTATTAATATCAAATGGTTAATTATAATATAAATATAAAAATTAGGATAATCAAATGAATAAAAAGAAAGCAGTTTTAATAGTAGTTGATAGTTGCGGTGTAGGAGCATTACCAGATGCTGAATCATTTGGGGATAAAGGAGTCAATACACTTGCTAATTTGGCAAAAGTTAATGGCGGAATAAATATCCCAAATATGGAAAAAATGGGTATTGGAAATATAATAGATATAGAAGGCGTATCAAAAAACGATAATTCTATAGGCTATTATGGTAAGGCTATAGAAACCTCTAAAGCAAAAGATACAACTACAGGACATTGGGAAATAGCGGGGCTTGTATCAGATAAACCTTTTAATACATATCCGAATGGTTTTCCAGAAATCACTATAAAAAAAATAGAAGAGTTTTCTGGAAGGAAAGTAGTATGTAACAAGCCCTATTCTGGTACAGAAGTCATAGATGATTATGCAGATGAGCAGTTAAAAAATGGTTCTTTAATAGTATACACTTCTGCCGATTCGGTACTTCAAATAGCAGCACATGAAGAAATAATACCTATAGATGAACTCTATAGAATATGTAAAAAATCTCTTGAAATATGTAATGAATACTCTCCAGTTGCAAGAGTTATAGCACGTCCATATATAGGAAGTAAGGGAAATTATAAAAGAACTGAAAGAAGACATGATTATTCTGTTCCTCCAAGCGGTGAAACTATACTTGACAGACTAAAAAATAATAATCTTCCCGTTGTAGGAATAGGAAAAACAAGTGATATATTTGCAGGTGTAGGTATCACCGATAATAGACAAACAAATAAAAACAATCTTGATGGTATAGAAAAAACGATTAATGCTATTAAGGAAATTGATGAAGGATTAATATTCACAAATTTAGTTGATTTTGATATGCTCTATGGACATAGAAGAGATCCTAAAGGATATAAAAATGCCCTGGAGGAATTCGATAAATATATACCAGAAATGTTAGAAAATCTAAATGATGATGATCTATTTATCATAACGGCAGATCATGGATGCGATCCAACATACAAAGGAAGTGATCATACAAGAGAGTATATACCAATACTTGCTTATGGTAAAAATCTAAGAAAAAATGTGAATATAGGTGTAATGGAGTCTTTCGTTTCAATAGCTGCTACTATAGAAAAGCATTTACTTGGTAATACTAAACTTAAAGGAAGTTTCATATAAGTATCATATGTAGTTTTTGTATTATATATGATTCATCTATACTTATAAAACAATATTTTATAAAAAATACTACATGTTCAACAATATAATAAAAAACATAATAACATTTACAGAAAATTATAAATACCCTATATTTTTTTGTATATATAGAGTATTTATAACAACTATAGTATTGACTTTATGTTAATATATGCTACTATATATGATAAGCTTATCACAATTTATATTAAGGAGATAAAGATGAATAAAGAATCAAAGGGAAAAAGCGGCAATTCAGTACTTGATGATTTAATAGCAAAGGCTAAAAAAGCACAGGCTGTATATGCTGGTTTTACTCAGGAACAGGTAGATGCTATATTCAAAGCATGTGCGATAGCTATTAATAGTAGAAGAATACCTCTAGCTAAAATGGCTTGTGAAGAAACAGGTATGGGTATAGTAGAAGACAAAGTTATAAAAAATCATTTTGCTTCAGAATATATTTATAATAAATATAAAGATACAAAAACCTGCGGTATTATAACTGAAGATATAGCAATGGGAATGAAAAGAGTTGCTGAGCCTATTGGTATTATAGCTGGAGTAGTACCTACTACAAACCCTACATCAACAGCAGCATTCAAAGCATTGATAACTTTAAAAACAAGAAACGCTATAGTATTCTCACCTCACCCAAGAGCAAAAAAATGTACTGCAGAAGTTTGTAAAATAATCAATCAAGTAGCTGTAGAACATGGTGCTCCAGATGGATTAATCAACTGTATTGAAGAACCTACTGTAGAACTTTCAGCAGGATTAATGAGTCACCCTGAAATAGATTTAATTCTAGCTACAGGCGGACCTGGTATGGTTAAAGCTGCATATTCAAGCGGAAAACCTGCTTTAGGCGTAGGTGCTGGAAACACTCCTGCTATTATAGATGAAACTGCTAATATAAAAATGGCTGTTAACTCTGTTATTTTAAGTAAAACTTTTGATAATGGTATGATATGTGCAAGTGAACAAACTGTAGTTGTTGTAAAAAGTGTTTATGAAGAAGTAAAAAAAGAGTTTGTTTACAGAGGAGCTTATCTTTTAAATAAAGAAGAAAAAGCAAAATTAAGTAAAGTAATAATAATAGATCGAGCTTTAAATGCTAAAATAGTAGGTCAGCCTGCTCATGTTATAGCAAAAATGGCTGGAATTACTGTTCCTGAAGAAACTAAAATACTTATAGGAGAAGCTAGTTCTATAAGTAAAGATGAAGCTTTCTCTTATGAAAAATTATCACCTGTACTTGGCATGTATAAAGCTGAAGATTATGAAGATGCTTTGAATAAGGCACATAGTTTAATAGTATTCGGAGGACTTGGACATACTTCTGTATTATACACTGATGAAGATAATCAAAAAGAAAGAATAGCTAAATTCTATGAAAGAATGCCTACAGGAAGAATACTTATAAATATGCCTTCTTCTCAGGGAGCTATAGGAGATGTTTATAACTTCAGATTAGAGCCTTCTTTGACATTAGGATGTGGAAGTTGGGGTGGAAACTCTACTAGTGAAAATGTAGGTGTTAAACATCTTTTAAATATCAAGTCTGTAGCTTCAAGGAGAGAAAACATGTTATGGTATAGAGTACCAGAAAAAATATATCTAAAAAGAGGTTCTTTAGATGTTGCTTTAAGAGAATATGCTAATAAGAAAAGAGCATTAATCATAACAGATGGACCTCTTTATAAATTGGGTGTTACTGATAATGTTACTAAAGTATTGGATGATATAGGAGTTAAATATACTGTATTTTCTGATGTAAAACCAGATCCTACTTTAAGTACGGTAAGAGATATAGTAAAAACTGCTAATGCTTTTGAACCTGATGTAATTATATCATTGGGAGGAGGTTCTCCTATAGATGCTGGAAAAATTGCTTGGTTATTATACGAAAATCCTCAAGTTAAATTTGAAGATATAGCTATGGTATTTATGGATATAAGAAAAAGAATATGCGATGCTGGAGAATTAGGAAAGAAAGCTCAATTTGTTGCTATACCTACAACATCTGGTACAGGTTCTGAAACTACTCCATTTGCCGTTATAACAGATGATGCTACTCATATTAAATATCCTATCACTGATTATTCTTTAACTCCTGATATGGCTATATTAGATGCTAATTTAGTTATGAGCATGCCTAAAAGCTTATGTGCTGCAAGTGGTATTGACTCTTTAACTCATGCTCTTGAGGCTTATGCTTCTATATGTGCTACAGAATTTTCTAATTGTAATGCTGAAAAAGCTATTAGACTTATATTCAAATACTTACCTTCTTCATATAAGGAAGGTGCTGAAAATCCTGAAGCTAGAGAGTATATGCATTATGCCGCTTCTTTAGCTGGTATGGCTTTTGCTAATGCATTTTTAGGTATTTGTCACTCTATGGCTCATAAATTGGGTGCTGCTTTCAATATACCTCATGGTTTTGCTAATGCTCTTCTTATATGTCAGGTTGTAAAATATAATTCTAATGAAAAGCCTAGCAAACAAGGTTTATTCCCTCAATATAAATATCCTCATGTAAGAGCAAGATACGCTTCTGTAGCTGATATACTTGAACTTGGCGGTAAAAACGATACTGAGAAAGTAGCTAATTTGATAAAGGCTATAAATGGACTTAAAAAAGAATTGGATATACCTTTGTCTATTAAAGAATATGGTATAGCTGAAAAAGACTTCATGGCTAAACTTGATGAAATAGTAGAACAGGCATTTAATGATCAATGTACTGGTGCTAACCCTGTTTATCCACTTATGAAAGAATTAAAACAGATTTATTTAGATGCTTATAATGGAGTTTATTAATAAAAAAATAGTTTTATAATTTCTAGGCTGGCATTAATATTTGATGTCAGCCTTTATTATTATGAAAATATCACTTAATAATATCGTTTTTCTTGTCTAAAAATAATATCATAGTGATAATACCTACAATACTTCCAGTAATAAGTGATAATATAAATACAGGGACTATTAAAAAACTAATATCAGGAAGTTTAAATAAATATTTAGATAGAAATGCCTGAGATAAATTACTTATTAAAGCTCCTATTAAACTTATTCCAAAAATAGAAAAAGCATTCTTAAAATAACTCATTAATTTCATAACTATAATAGATGTTATACCTCCGCATAATCCCAAATAAAAAGGAGGAGTCAATATATAAGCGAATACCAAAGCGACGGATACATTCTTTATTAATATTAATAATAATAATTCTTTAAAGCTGAATACATCTATAACCATCAATACAACAATAAAAGAAAAACCTATTCTAAAATATGGTATAGGTCTTGGAAACATATTTTCTACTGCCGCGATAAATGATGATATAAAGGCAAAAAATATTACATCATATATTCTTCTTTTACCAGAATGAAATTTTATACTTTCTAAAAATACCATAAATAATTCCTATTGAACTACAGAGTCTATTTCAATATCATTCTCTACATTTTTTTCAAATCTTATAGATATACCATTGGGCATACATATTATAGGGGAATTTTTAAGTATTCCAGATTTAATGCATAATTTATCTCTACAAGGTGAAGAATTAAACATAACCTGTCCATTACTTATAATTATTTTAGATTCTCCTAACAATCCATTGACTATAATTTCTCTATCGGTATTCAAATCATATCTAAAAGACTTATCATAAGAATCTATAATTATTTTACTGCTTTTATTTGATATTAAATTCCTAGCATAAAAAATAGAAAAAATAATTATAAATAAAAATATTATCATATCACCATATTTTAATTTGTACATTATTTGATTAATTTACCTATTATTTAATTATCGTTAGAAATTTCTCTCTTTGTTATCTCAACATCAAAAAATGAAGGTTCTATCTCTACAAGTTTTGTATGAACAGGTATATTAGCCTCAACAGATACATTTGAATATATGCCATTATTAGTCATATCTTTTAAATCAATGGATAATATAATATCATCAATAGATATATTGGTAAGCAAAGTTTTATTAGCCTCTAAAACCAATCTATTAATAACAAAAGCCTTATCAGAATTAACATTAAATTTACTATTTAGATTATCTATATTAATGGCAATATTATTAAACTCTATTTTGTCTACATCTTTATTAAAAATCACATTAACATTAACCCTAGAAACATCAGATTTTATATTAGTAGGTAAATTTATTCTTGATATAGTAGAATAATCCAAATATTTATCAGTCAAATCTACATTATATGTTTTAACTTCATCTATAGAAGATATTAAAGTTTTAGGACCTGATATTATAGTATTAGAAGGATTAACTATTATATTATCAACCTCCAAACCAAAAGAAACAACTCCATTTGTTGATACAATTATAGGAACTGTTTTATAAGCAAGATCATCCAAAACAATAGGTATTTTATTTGGATTTACTGTAATATTCATCTTTGAATAATCTATATCTCCAGCCAAATATACATCATACATATTACTTCCTATTGAGGCATTTGTAAGATCAATATAAGTTCTCAATTCTGTTGGAAGTTCATATACATTATCTTTGAAACCTTTTAAAGTTATGATAATATTTTCAGGTATACGATTTGCTATTAATAATCTTGAAGGTATATTTTTTATTTCAACTTTTGTAATATAATCTTTTGTATATTCCTTTTGATATCTTACAAATAAAAATAATATAAAAGACATTAAAAGACATAATAATTTTATCCAAAATCTATTAGTTATGCTGGCTAACATTCTTTTGAAAGTAAATTTACTTAAATCTGATTTTTTATTATCTTTCATTTTTTTATCTCTAAAAGCTCTCCAAGTCTTTTATCTAGCTCTTCTCTAGTTAAATTATATTCCAATATTCCATTATGAACAATTGATACACATTGAGTTTCTTCTGAAACAACAACTACTACCGCATCTGTTTGTTCTGATACCCCAAGTGCCGCTCTATGTCTTGTACCAAGCCTCCTATTTTTTATTTTTGGTTCTATTTCTGTAAGAGGTAAATATGCACTGGCTGCCGCTATTCTATTTTCCATTATTATAGCAGCACCATCATGAATAGGATTGTTTTTAAAGAATATTGATTCAATAAGCTCCATGGATATATCTGCATTAATCTTTACAGCCCTATCCACTAAAGAATGTAATGATATATTCCTTTGAAAAACAATTAAAGCGCCATAGCCTTTATATGACAAATTAAAAGTGGCGCTTAATATCTTCTGTATCTGATCTTCATCATATCTAAATGAATTCTTAAGAAAAGCCCTTCCTCCCAATATTATAAGAGCATGCTTAATTTCCGCCTGAAAAAGCACTACTATAGTTATAAGTCCTACTTGAAAAAATTGGTCAAATATCCATGATAATGTAGAAAGACCGAACACTTTTGCTATTAAAGTTATAAAAAATAGTATTATAAAACCTATTGCTATGCTATATGCTCTTGTATTATGCATTAGCATATAAATTATATAAAATAATACTGCAACTAATGATATATCAAGAGCGTAAAACAAATACCTCCAATTTGTAGTTGATATAAAATTATTTATAACATAAAGCATAGTTTTTATATTATATCATAATATAAATATTTGTAAATATAACTTTATTAACAGAGTAATATTAAAATTATATAGCGGAATCATTCAAATATAATGTTTTTCCTTCTTTAATGGTTTCTAATACCTTTATATCTTTTATACTCATAGGGTTGCATGTAATAGGATTATCACTTAATATAACCAAATCAGCTAATTTTCCCTCTTCTATAGTACCTTTTGAATTTTCTTCTTTGTTTTGATAAGCTGCATTAATTGTTATAGCTTTCAAAGCGTCATAAGGGCTAACTTTCTGATTTTCTCCTAATAATACACCATTTTTTGTAACTCTATTTACTGCACACCAAATAGTTTCAAGCATATCTGGTTTTCTTACAGGAGTATCCTGATGATATGTGAAAGCCAAATTATTATCTAATGCAGTTTTTGAAGCACTTATTTGAGAAGCTCTTTCCATACCCAAATTAATCAAATGAGTATCTCCCCAATGATATATATGTGCTACAAATATAGAAGGTATAATATTAAGATTAGACATAGAAGTATATTGATCTTCCCTTATTATTTGGCTATGTACCAAAACCGCTCTGTAATTATTAGTTGTATTTCTTTTTATCATAACATTGCTGAATGCATTAATATACTGCTCTGCTGCGGCATCTCCATTACAATGTGCCTGAAGCTGCATTTGATCATCTAAAGCTCTTTCTACAAATTTTTCTACTGATGCATCATCGTATGTAGCATATCCTCTATATCTTACAGGTCCGCTTATATAAGGCTGTCCTAACCATGCTGTTTTTGCTTGAGGAGAACCGTCTAAAAATATTTTGTATCCACCTATTTTGAATTTATTTTTATAAACTCCTATCATTTCTTTATTAGTTTCTGCTATAGATGCTGAATTTTTCAAATCTACAAATCCTATTATATCAATTTTGAATCTTTTATTATCTATCATCTTCTTTATAAGCGGAAATTCTGCTGTTGAAATCAAAGCATCTTGTGCTGTTGTAATACCATATCCTAAATAAACATCTTCTGCCTTATTAATAAAGTCCATTAATTTTTCTTCTGTAACTCCAAAATTAATTTGTGAAGAATAATGCATAAAGGCTGTTTCTTCCATATATCCTGTAGGTTTTCTGCTGTTAGGATATCTTTCTATTAAACCACCGTCAATATCAGGAGTGTTTTCATCTATACCAAACATTTCTAATGCTTTTGAATTCATAACACCAACATGTCCTGAAGTATGAGTTAGAAATATAGGGTGAGTAGTAGAAATTTTATCTAAATCATCTCTATTAGGATTTTTTTTATCTGGAAGTAAATTATTATCATATCCAAACCCTATTATCCAAGTATCATCTTCCAATTTGTTTACTTTCATATAATTTGTAATGCTATTAGCCATTTCAGCTAAATTGGTAACCTCTGTTAAATCTACAGTTGTAAGTGCCTGAGCCAATCTCACTATATGACTATGAGAATCTATGAATGAAGGCATTAATGTTTTTCCATCTAAATCTATTACTTCAGCATATACATTATCAATTAAATTCTTTTCATCTTCCTCAGTGTAAGCAACTTTCATTATTGTATTATCTCTAACCTCTATAGCCCTTGCATAAGAAGGTTCATTTCCTTTCATAGTAAGTATATTACCATTATGATAAACTTTAATTTTATGAGTGATTTTATCATGGCAGGAATTAAAAAATAAAGATAAAACTATCAATAATATAAAATATAATTTTTTCATTTTAGTACCTCTTTTTTATATAGTTATTTTTATTTTATTGTTTTCATTATCAAATATCATGCTCTTATAATATCTGTCACCTATAGTTATAGGATATGATGCGATTTTAAATACGTCTTTTTTCTAATTCTTTTGTAAGTAAATCAATTTCATCCTTTCTTTCTACAGATATTCAATATGAGCAAATCTGTATAATTCATAATTTTTATTTTTTCTTTAATATCTTTTATAGTAATTAATTCAAATCTACAATTATCTTCAAATGTAAGAAAATATGATTCAAAACCTTTTTACTCATTAAGATATTTATCATTAGATTAGCAATTAAAATATTTAATATAAAAATTTTTAGTTCTTCCAAATCTTTTATCTAAACTGCAATATTTTCATTTTATTATCCAATTATAATCTTATATGACATAAAAATGAACGATATTATAACATTAACAAAAAAAATAAAAAAAGACTAAATAACCATTTATATATAGAATTATTAAAAAAATAATGAACTATAGTAAAAATTCTTCAATTTACTTATGATAAAAAATCATTTTATAAAAACTATTGATATAATAAACATTGCATATATAATCATTATATTAAAAATTTAACTTAGGAAATAATATAATGAACTATCGTATCTTTATAGAAAAAAAAGAAGGTTTTAATTTAGAAGCCAAAAGATTAGAAAATCAATTAAAAGAAAATTTCAAAATAAAATCCTCCGTAAGACTTCTTAATGTTTATGATATATTTGATATAGAAGAAAGCGAGCTGAATAATTCTATTAAAGTAATATTTTCAGAGCCTCCTACTGATAAAATAGTTGAAAAAAAAGATTTTGAGAGTTTAAAACATTTTGCTGTTGAATATTTACCAGGACAATTTGACCAAAGAGCAGATTCAGCATTACAATGTTTGAAGCTCATTTATAATGATATTAAAGATGTTTCTATAGTAAGTGGAAAAGTAATAGTTTTTGAAGGCGATATTGATGACAGTACTATAGAAAAAATAAAAAAGTTCTATATAAACCCAGTAGAAAGCAGAGAAAAAGATTTAAAAAAACTGGAAGTGGAAGAATCTCAGAAAGCTGATGATATTAAAAATATTGAAAATTTTATTAATCTTAATATAGAAGAACTTCATAAATTCAGAGATAATCTTGATTTGGCTATGACTTATAAGGATATAGAGTTCGTACAAAATTATTTTAAAAATGAAGAGAAAAGAAATCCTACAGAAACAGAGATAAAAGTTCTTGATACATATTGGTCGGATCATTGCCGTCATACGACATTCATGACAAAGATTAATGATGTAAAATTAGAAAATGATAATAGTAATTTTTCAAAAATTGTACTAAATACCATTAACAGATATTATGATATTAGAAAAGAGCTTTACGGAGAAGATGCTGATAGTAAAAGAGATATTAATTTAATGGATATGGCTACAGTATCAGCTAAATATATAAAGAAGAAAGGAAAGCTTGAAGATTTAGAAATATCAGATGAAATAAATGCATGCTCTATTTATATAAATGTTGATGCTGTTGATGAGAATGGAAAAAACAAAACAGAAAAATATTTATTGATGTTTAAAAATGAAACTCATAATCATCCTACAGAGATAGAACCTTTTGGAGGAGCATCTACTTGTTTGGGAGGAGCTATAAGAGATCCTCTCTCTGGAAGAAGCTATGTATATCAGGCTATAAGAGTTACAGGAAGTGCTAACCCTTTAGAAAAGCTTGAAGATACTTTGGATGGAAAACTACCTCAAAAGAAAATAACTACTACTGCGGCAAGTGGTTATTCATCATACGGTAATCAAATAGGACTTACAACTTGTTTGGTTAATGAAATATATGATGAAGGATATAAAGCAAAAAGACTTGAAGTGGGTGCTGTTGTAGGTGCTGTTCCTTCTGATTATGTACGAAGAGAAAAGCCTAAAGCAGGAGATATAGTTATAGTACTTGGAGGAAGAACAGGAAGAGATGGATGCGGTGGTGCTACAGGTTCATCAAAAAGTCATACCAATAAATCTTTAAGATTATGTGGTGCTGAAGTACAAAAGGGTAATGCCCCAGAAGAGAGAAAGATTCAGCGATTATTCAGAAATAAAGAAGTTGCTAAATTAATAAAAAAATGTAATGATTTCGGTGCGGGAGGTGTGTCTGTAGCTATTGGAGAATTATCCGAAGGAATAGATATCAATCTTGATGTACTTCCAGTTAAATATTTGGGGTTAAATGGTACTGAACTTGCTATATCAGAATCTCAGGAGAGAATGGCTGTTGTTGTTGAAAATAAAGATGCGGATAAATTTATAAAATTAGCTAATGAAGAAAATATTGAAGCTACAAAAGTTGCTGTAATAACTGATACTAACAGACTTGTAATGTTTTTAAAAGGCAAAAAAATTGTAAATATAAACCGTAATTTTTTAGACACTAACGGAGCTAAACAGGAAACTAATGCGGTATTAAAAGATATTAATTTTGAAAATAATCCTTTCAGTACAAAGAATGCATGTTCTCTAAAATCACATTGGTTTAATATGATAGAAGATTTAAATGTTGCTTCTCAAAAGGGACTAGTTGAAATGTTCGACTCATCTATAGGTGCAACAACTGTATTAATGCCTTTTGGAGGAAAATATCAAATGACTCCAAGCGATGTAAGTATTCAGAAAATACCAATATTTGATAATAATGCAAAAGAAATAAATACTGCTTCTGCTATATCTTGGGGGTATAATCCTTCTATAATGAAATGGTCTGAGTTTCATGGAGGTATATACTCTGTTATAGAATCTATGTCAAAACTTGTTTCTATTGGTGCAAATTATAAAAATATAAGATTATCATTTCAAGAATATTTTGAAAAATTAGGACAAGATGCTAAAAAATGGGGAAAAGTTTATTCGGCATTGCTCGGTACTATATATGCACAAACTGAATTTGATATACCTGCAATAGGAGGAAAAGATTCAATGAGCGGTACTTTCAATAATATATCAGTGCCTTCTACATTAATATCATTTGCAGTGTCGGCTGTTGATAGTAATGATGTTATATCTCCAGAGTTTAAATCAGTTAATAATTATGTTTACTTAATAAAGCATGATATGCTTGAACATTATATGCCTAATATTGCTGAAATAAAAAATAATTTTGAGTTTATACATGAAAATATAAAGAATAAAAAAATATTATCTGCATACACTATTAAATTCGGAGGCATTGCCGAAGCTGTAACAAAAATGTCTTTCGGAAATAAAATAGGTATTGATATAAAAGATGAGCTTTATTTCTTTAATTTGATGCCTGCCTCATTTATAATCGAAACTAAAGAAGAATTAAATTATAAAAATGCCGTACTAATAGGAAAAACTATTAATGAATATGAAATAAAAGTATGTGGAGAAGTAATAGATTTAGAAGCAATAGAAAAATCATGGCTTGATAAATTATCATCAGTATTCGCTTACAAAACTTATGAAGATATAGAAACTTATTCATTAGCCGAGTATAAAAGAGAGACCCCGTTTATATGCAAAAATAAAAAGGCTAAACCTAATGTTTTAATAGCGGCATTCTTGGGTACTAACTGCGAATATGATACTCAAAAAGCGTTTTCTGATGCAGGAGCTGATACTGATATTTTTGTATTTAGAAATATAAAGCCTGAATACATAAAAGAATCAATAGATAAGATGTCTAAAAAAATAGATAATTCTCAAATATTCATGATTCCGGGTGGATTCAGTGCTGCTGATGAGCCTGACGGTTCTGGAAAATTTATTTCTGCAATACTTACAAATGAAAAGATAAAGAATTCAATACATAAATTATTAGAAAGAGATGGACTAGTTTTGGGTATATGTAATGGATTTCAGGCATTGATAAAATCAGGGCTTCTTCCTTATGGTAAAATAGGAAATATTACTGAAAAATCTCCAACTCTTACATTCAATAAAATAGGAAGACATATTTCTCAAATGGTAACAACGAAGGTAGTATCAAATAATTCGCCTTGGCTTTACAATATACCTTTAGGAAGCGAATTAGTAGTTCCTGTTTCTCATGGAGAGGGAAGATTCTTTGCTGATGAAGATATAATAAAAGAACTAATCAAAAAAGGACAAATTGCAACACAATATGTTAACTTTGAATCTAAACCTACTAATGAGTTCAGATTTAATCCTAATGGTTCCGCTTATGCTATAGAGGGTATACTTTCAGAGGATGGAAAAGTGTTCGGTAAGATGGGACATAGTGAGAGATATGCAAATAATTTATATAAAAATATTATCACAAAAGATATTTATAATATTTTTGAAAATGGTGTTAATTATTTTAAGTAATACATTATTAAACTCTATATAAAAAATAAAGCTGCAGTCTTTATTTGAGAATGCAGCTTTTATTTATTATTTAAAACTATATTTAATTTTTCTACTATTTTTTATATCAATTTTAATTCTATGAAATTTGGTTATAATATTCTCACATTTTTTGAAATTATTATAATTTGAATTATATAATATTATATATATCATCTATTTTTACGACTTTTTCTAAATTTTCTATATCATAAACTTCAGTCTGTATCAATAAAGTTTTAAGATAAGGTATTTTAACAATATCAGTATCCCTATCACCTATCATAAAAGAATTAGATAAATCTATATTATATTTCTTTGAAGCAAGTAAATGCATTCCAGCCTCAGGTTTCCTAAGCATAGAAATTATATTATAAGGCTCTACATGCCCTTTTATATGATAAGGACAATAATAAAAATCATCTATAACCGCATCATGTTTTTTATATTCATTGTAAATATAATTATGAACATTATGAACATCTTCATTTGTATAGTAATTGTATGATACCCCAGCCTGATTTGTAGTTACTATTGTAATATATCCTTTACTGTTTGCATATTTTACTATATCTATAAAATCATTTTTTATCTTTACCCTATCTATAGTGCCTATATATCCCACATCTTCCATTAATACTCCGTCCCTATCCAAAAATAATGCTTTATTTATTTTTCTACTATTATTAACAAAATATGAAGGAATACCATATAATTTATTTTCATTGAATGCATCATCTATCAATTCATTTATATAGTTTATATTTTCATTAATCTTTTCTTTACTATAAAATTGATTATTATAAATTAATAAATTATTATTGAATGAATAACCTGATAAAATATTTGTTATATC
This sequence comes from Brachyspira sp., assembly GCF_029258575.1. Taxonomy (GTDB): domain Bacteria; phylum Spirochaetota; class Brachyspiria; order Brachyspirales; family Brachyspiraceae; genus Brachyspira. The sequence continues at coordinate 22,264 of NZ_JARHYI010000026.1, forward strand.
ATTTTTTGTTATTTTATAATTTTTATCTATAGTGTATAATTTAAAATTCTTTGAAGATAAGTTATCTGTATTAAAATCTAATGCTATTAATACAGAATCTTTTTCAAGACATTTATAAAACTCAAAAAAATAATTTTCTATACTGCAATTCATAGTAAAACCTCTATATGATATTTAAGTTTAATATAAAAAAACTTTTTTATCAATAAAGGAATGATATTATTAGAATTGATTTTTTTTATTTATAATATATCATTATTCCACTATGGAGGCTGATATGAATAATGATTTAACTGTTAAAGAAAATAAGTATATAAAAATATTAAAATATTTATTAATAACGGCAATATCAACATTACCCATATGCATTTATATACTCACATTAAGAGATATAAATGAAAGTTATATATTTCCAATATTTTTAAATAGCCATTTTTTTATCAGCTTTTATATATTTTGTTTTACTATAATTTTTCATATTAATAATTTTAATAAAAAAATTGTTTTAATTACATTTTTATCTTTTCTGCTTATAAGTCTTATATCCAGTTTTTCAAATATTTTTTTCAATTATGTTTATATGCCTCCCATAGATACACCTGATTTTCAAATACTTATAAATAGAAGTATATTCTTAATGATTATATTATTTATTATAATGATGCTTTCATATAATTCTTTTAATGTTTTAGATAAAGAGGGAATATCAGATTTTCTCACTGTATTTGGAGATGCTTTTATATGGTTTTTAATAATAAATACAGCAAGCAGTACATTGTTTACTATATTATCATATGGTATGATTATATTTGGTTTTTCAATAGCCGCATTATTTAATTCTTCAAATGAAATAGTATTTATAATATCAAAATTAGCTATATGTATCATTATATTTACATACAGTTTTATACCATTTATATCATACTATATATCAATAAAAACAAAATCTACAATATCTATATATATTTCAAGATTTTTATTAATAATAAATTTATTTTCTATGTTTGTAATGATGTTCACTATGCTTACATATGAATCAAGACCATATAATAATAGAGTAGTTTACATAATATATAATATTATTTTATCAATTACAATTATAAATTTAATGTTTGTTAGAATGGATAAAAAATCTAATATATTTACAAAATCAATGTATTTAATAGTACCAATATTTGCATTTCTTTTTGATTTATTAACTATCACAGTATCTATATATAGAATAGTTAATTACGGACTTACACCGAATAAATTAACATTAATTATTTTAAATATTATATTTCTTGTACATTTAATAATTATAAGCATAAATACTATAGTATCTTTCAAAAATAGAGAAGATAATAATCCATCAAATTTATTGATAGACAGTAAGCCTAATATATTTATTTATGTGTATTTATTATTTTCTTTTATAGTATGTTTTATAATACCTTTATTATATATATAAATTAAATTACAAATACTTAGAAAATATTTTATGAGCATTATATTTATTATAGGAATCTCCCTCCTCCAATGCATTAATTTTTTCTGATAATTCAGTATCTCTGTATTCTCTTTATCTTTTGACTCTAAAATATTCAAATATGCAAGTATTTCTAGAAATATAATTCTTTCATATTTTGATGATGGGAAAATATTTTTTAGTACTTTTTGCATTTTATTTGCAGAATCATTTTTTATATTGTATAAATCTATTGTTTTTAATATATTATTGAAAATCTTTATATCTTCTATTTTGGGATTGAATTTAAAATTATCAAAATAAATTACTTTTATTAAAGCCGATACATTTTTGATAAGTTCATCATATCCAATAACTTCATTATGAAAATTAAACATCAATACATTTTCTTTTGCATATAAAAAATCTTCCTTTCTATATGCATTTTATTATCATCTATCCAGCCGTTTTTCAAGAAATAATTAAATAATATTTTAATTGTATAGATTATCTTTATTATAATATAAAAACATTAATATATACACTGTGATGATGTTAATTTATGTTTATCCAAAAATCTATCAATCTATTATACAAAGCAGTATGCAGTTCTTTAATTAATTTACCTATAAAAAAGTCTTCCATATTATATTTCCTTAATCAGTAATATATAAAAATAAGAACTGATTAACAGCCTTAAATTATATTATTTCTTTACATATGAATATGAAAATTTATATTGAGCAAATGGTATATAAAATACATCTTTTAAATTTGGACTTTTCAATACAGCAGGCTCAAAATATGCTATAGGTATTATAACAGCCTCATCTTCTATCAATATCTTCTCGGCTTTATGTAATTCTCTCATTCTTATATTTTGATCCGAAGTTTTAGATGCTATACTCAAAGCTTCATCAAACTTTGCATTTGTAAATAATGAATGATTTTTATAAGAATAGCTTACAAACATACCTAAAAAAGTAGTAGGATCATTATAACTGCCTGTCCAGCTTGCCGCAGCCATAGTATAATTTCTCTCTGTTCTAAAAGCATGAATAAAAGGAGCAAATTCCATTTGAGTAAGTTTCACATCTATACCCAAATTAACCTTCCACATATTCTGCACAGCTTCAAACATAGGTATATCATTGCTGAAAGTAACAAAAAATTCTAATACAGGAAAACCATCTCCATTAGGATATCCAGCTTCAGACATTAACCTTTTAGCTTCTTCTACATTTTTTTGATAATCTTCTTTATTAGTGCTTATATATTCGCCAGCATTATCTCTAAAATATCCCTGAACATCTGTAACTCCCCAAGGTACTAATGCACCAGCAGGTTTTCCAGATTTGATTACATTTTCTACTATATAATTTCTATCTATAGCAAGAGATAAAGCCTTTCTAACCTTTTTATCTTTTAAAGTTTCATTAGTGGTATTTAACGCATAGTATTGCGTTCCTATTCTAGTTGCAATATCAATATAACCTTCCTCTTTTAAAGTTTCTATATCCTGATATGGAAATTGATCCGAAAAATGAAGAGAACCTTCTTTAACTCCTGCAACTGCTGAATTAGGATTATCCATAAGAACAAATTTAATTCTCTCAGCAACTATAGTATCAGATGCCCAATAATTAGTGTTTTTTACTACCGTAATACTTTGATCAGGCTTTCTCTCTTTCAAAACAAAAGCCCCATTTCCTACACAAGTTTTAGGATTTCTAGTCCAATTATCAGGGTCTTTCTCCACCATATCTTTTCTTACAGGAGAGAAAACTGGTAAATTTACAAGCTCTAAGAAATAAGCAGTAGGATATTCCAATTTTACCTCTAAAGTAAAATCATCTAAAGCCTTTATACCAAATTCATCAACAGGCATATATCCCCCATTAACATTAGAGAAATTTAGTATAGGCTCAAATAAATAACTAGGTTCGCTTGCCGTATCAGGATCAACTACTCTTTTCCAAGAATATTCAAAATCTTGTGCTGTCAATGTTTTTCCGTCAGACCATTTTCCATTTGTTCTTAAATGAAATATATATGTAAGTCCGTCTTCGGATATTTCCCAACTTTCTGCTGCTCCGGGCTGAATTGCTATATCTTTATATTTTGTAGTAAGACATTCAAATAAATGTGTTACATATGTAGAGCCTTGCAATGTGATATTTAAAGCAGGGTCTATAGTTTTAGGTTCTGCCCCCAAATTAACATATACTGTATCAGTTTCTGCTGTATTATTATTTGAACATGAAATAAAAAATGCAAAAACAATCATAATTATTAGATAAAACTTTTTCATTGACCTAACCTTCGTATAGTTTTACATATGTTAAATTATATTTCATAATGTAATATTGTCAATTCTTTCATCAATAAAGGTTATATTATTTCCATATAAATTTATTTCTTTAAGATTTTCTAAACTATAAATAAAATCAGGTATTTAATCAAAATCATTATACATAAGCCAAATTTTTTTTAATGATTTTAATTTGGAAATATTATCTAAAAATAAATTACAAGGCAAACCATACAAATCAAGCTTTTCAATATTTTCTAATTCTTCTTTAAGTAGTTGGAAAATTTTTTATTTTTAATACCGAAGCCCAAGAAATAATTTTATTAAAATCTTTATCTGACAGCATAAAATAAATTAATTGATGAGATTTTTTACTTCGTCCCAGCTTAATTTATTTATATCTCCCATAGAATCGCCTACTACAGTATCAATTAAAAGACGCTTTTTATTTTGAAGTTCTAGTATTTTCTCTTCTATAGTCCCTCTTGTAATGAGCTTATAATTAGTTACAACTCTTTTCTGCCCTATTCTGTATGCTCTGTCAGTGGCTTGATCTTCAACGGCTGGATTCCACCATAAATCATAATGCATTACAGTATCCGCCTGTGTTAATGTAAGTCCTGTACCTGCCGCCTTTAAGCTAAGTAAGAATATAGGTGCTTCTCCTGCATTGAATCTATGAACTAAATCCATTCTGTCCTTTGTAGCTCCATCCAAATAGAAATAATCTATTCCTAATTTCTTGAAAGCTCCTCTCATAAGATTAAGCATTCTTGTAAATGAACTGAATACCAATACACTATGTCCGCCTGAAACAGCCTCTCTAATCATCTCTATAAACATATTGAATTTACCGCTTGTATGACTTTCTCCGCGTAAATCATCATGCATAAGTCTTGGGTGACAGCAAACCTGTCTTAATCTCGTTAATGCTGAAAATATCTCTATATGCGACTGGGCAAAACCTTTACGCTTAACAGTTTCAAATATCTCTATTCTGGCAGCCTCAAGTATAGACATATAAAGTTCTTTCTGATCTTTTGTCAAATCGCAGTAGCTTACAACGGTATGTTTAGGAGGCAAATCAGTAAGTACATCTGTTTTTAATCTTCTTAATATGAAAGGAGCTATTCTAGTTTTTAAATTATCCAAAGCCTCACTTGAACTGTCCAAACCTGCAAGTATAGGAGCCTCATAATCTTCAACAAAATCCTTATGCTTGCCCAAAAATCCCGGCATAAGAAAATCGAACATAGACCACATCTCACTTATGCTGTTTTCTATAGGAGTACCGCTCAATGCAAGTCTTTTCAATGATTTCAAACTTTTAACCATTTTTGCATTCTGAGTATTTGCATTCTTTATATGCTGAGCCTCATCTAATATAAGATAATTAAATTCATTCTCACTCAATGCCTTTACATCTCGTCTTAATGTAGAATAAGATATTACAGCAACATCATAATTACTTACTGCCTTAATTTTTTTCATTCTAGTTTTTAAATTACCAGATAAAACTATAACCTCAAGAGAAGGAGCAAATTTTTTAATCTCGCATTCCCAGTTGGCAACACAAGAAGTAGGAGCAACAACTAAAGAAGTAAGTTTGTTTCCATTCTCTTTTTCTTTTAATATAGTAGCTATAGTTTGAAAACTCTTACCAAGCCCCATATCATCGGCAAGTATTCCATTCAAAGACATATCAGCCAATTTTCTAAGCCATTTATAACCTATAAGTTGATAACTCCTGAACTCGCCTACTATATCTTTAGGAGGAGTTTCATCGTATTCTACTCTTTTTATATTGGCTATTGTATCTATTGCATTATCATCTAAATCCAATTCTATACCACTATGTTTTTCAAGCATATCAGCGAAATAAGGTGCACTGAACATAGGAAGCAAATATCTGTTATCCTCTTTATGTTCTATAGGATTCTCTTTAAACATCTTCGCTATATAATCAATCACTTCCAAATCTATAGGAACAAATGAACCATTCTGAAGTCTTATATATTCCTTATTTTCTACCTTTACAGCTCTTACTATTTCTGATAAATCATGAAGCTCTTTAACTCCTTCAAAAGAAAAATTAATCTCAAAGAAGTTAATATCTTTAGTTAAAGAAACTCTCATTTTAAGAGGTTTAACATTCAATTTTAATGATTTAAAAGATTCACTATAATAACAAGTCCAACCCCTATCCTGAAGTGAAGGAAGTATCTTATAGCATAAATAAAATATCTTCTCATCATCAGAAGTAGCAAAAGTATAATCTCCCACCTTCTCCAAATATTTTGATAAAGTTCTGCAGAAATATTCTTCCTTTTCAGTATCCCTGTAAATCTCTGTAACTTCATTATCAAACATATTACTGCTTGTGAACTTTCCAGAATAAGGATCAATAGTAAAAGAACCATATTTAAACTTTATAGTAGAAAACACATTAGTACCATCATAATCCAAAAATACCAATGCCTGAGCAGGAAATGCCAATATATCATTCTCTTTAATATCTTCTGGAAGTTCTATATTATCAAAATCTTTTTTTAAATTTGGAAGCACCCTTGAACAGAAATCTTTTATATAATCTTTTTTTACTGTTATACTATCTCTAAAAATATTCTTTTTTATTTTAGGGTATGAAGGATTAGTTTCATAGAATATGTCTTTATAAAGTACAAAATCACAATTCTCACCGAATGTATATACTCTATTCAAATCAACATCTTTGATACTTAAATTAAGAACTAAATCTTTATCTTCATTATAGTAGCTTTCTAATTGTAAATTGAGAATTTCATCACTGAAAGTTATAACCCTGCTTTCTAGTCTTATATTAGAGACATCTTTTAATAAGAGTAAGCATTGATAAACTTCATAATCTTTAAACCACAATTTACCGTTTTCCTGTATTTGCTTTGCTTCAGCATATAAATTATTCAAAAATCTTATTAATTTAGCCTCAGCCTTACTGAAATCTTCAAGCTCTATTATTTTTTCATCATCTTCTATATTCTGCTTATCACCAATAACACATGAAAATAAAAAACTTTCAAGCTCTCCTACTCTATACTCTTTTTTATTCTCTAAATCTATTAATTTTAGGGAAAGTCCCAAAGTTCTTTCATTATTACTGTCGCCTCTCACAGATAATAATACGGATAAACTATAATATTCTCTATAAAGATTATCTCTATAATTATCCATTAAAGGAGATCTAGTATAATAAAGCCATTCTTTGCGTGAAGGATCTATTATTTCTGCCGATTCTTCCTTTTTACTTCTGTCTATTCTTTTATTATCACTTTCTGTAATTATAACGCTGTTTGCTATAGTCTTTATAGAAGCCGTTGCAAGTTCATCATTTTCTTTAGCATTAGCATTCAAATTTAAAAAAGGATTATCATTTTCCTTGATTTTCTTTTTAGACTTACCCCTAGTATTCATTCCCATAACCTTACTATATTTATACACATTATTTTAAACGCCTTTTATAATAATAGAATTATCAAAAAAGTCAATATTATATATTGTATAAAAAAACATGATTTTTGATAATATGTAAAAAGGAATAGTTTTTAATATATTATGATAACTAAATTATGTTAATTAGATAATTATATTTGTGTATTAAAACAATAATAAAAATATAAAAATGTTTATTTAAAATAAATGAAAGATTTTGGCATAAAAAAACCGCACTATCACAGTGCGGAATCAATGAACCGGTGACGGGTTTCGAACCCGCGAATGCAGGAATGAAAATCCTGTGTGTTAAACCTCTTCACCACACCGGCATATATAAAAGAACTTTAAATTTATGTGAGCCAAGAAGGGTTCGAACCTTCGACAACCGCCTTAAAAGGGCGATGCTCTACCGACTGAGCTATTGGCCCGTTTGTTTTTACTCTTAATTAAATGTTTGTATATAATACAATATTATTATTTTTTTGTCAAGTACTAAATTTACTTTTTTTTAAACTTTATAAAAATATATTCCAAGGATTATAAGAAGGAAGTTCCGCTTCAACATAAATCTCTTCATCTCTAGTAGGATGAGGAAATCTTAAACTTTTAGCAAATAATGCCAAAGGAACATCATCTCTATCATATTTTATATAACTACCGTACTTTCTATCTCCATATATAGCATGTCCTATATTCGAAAGCTGTACCCTTATTTGATGAAATCTGCCTGTTTCTAATTCTATCTTTAATAAACTCATATTTTTTATCACATCTTCTTTTAAAACAGTGTATTTCAATTTAGCTATTTTAGCATTCTTTGTATTTTCAAAAACTACCTGAGCAATATTACCTAATTTATTTTTCTTTTTTATAAGATAATTTTCAAGTTTTGATTCTTTCTCTAAAAGTATACCATTAACTACAGCATAATAATTTTTTTCAAATTTTCTATCTCTTATAGATTCGCTTAATCTTGCCGCCGCCTTTGAAGTCTTGGCAAATACTATTATTCCAGATACAGGTCTATCAAGTCTATGCACTAATCCCAAAAAAACATTTCCTTTTTTATTGCATTTTATTTTTATATAATCTTTTATATTCTCAAAAAAAGACACATCGCCTGTTATATCACCTTGAACTGGTATATTAGGAGGTTTTACTGCTACTATTATATGATTATCTTCATAGATAGGATTTATATAATTATTAAGTTCTTTTTCGATATTCATATTATTAATTTTGGGAGTTGAAATATATAGGGATGTGCCGAGTCAGGGAATCGAACCCTAGACACAAGGATTTTCAGTCCTTTGCTCTACCAACTGAGCTAACTCGGCAAGTGAAGACTATTATAACACACTGAAAAAAAATGTCAACTATTTTTCTATAAAATTATTACAAAAAATATATTTATAGGTTTATACTTCTATATTGTTTTGACAAACATTGTTATTAAATATATAATAAAAATTATTTTTTTAGCAGGTAATATATGACAAATAAAAAAGATAGAATAATAACATTTTCATTAATAGTTGTAATTATAATTTTAATAAATGCAATATTAAGTCAATTCACACCAACAATAGATTTGACTAAAGATAAAATTTATTCTTTGAGTAAAGAGAGTAAAAGTTTAGTGAAAAATTTAAAAGAACCTATGAGTGTAAAATTTTTCGTAACTCCTAATCTTCCGCCTCCATTTTCTACTTATGAAAGATATATAAAAGACTTATTTGAAGGATATAAGGCGGCAGGCAGTAAAAATATAAGCTTTGAAGTGATAGATGCATCAAAACATTCAGAATTAGCAAGCCAATATAGAATAAACCCTACACAAATAAGCGTATTAGAAAAAGATCAAGCTCAAACTAAAGTAGCTTATATGGGACTTTCTTTCATATATGGAGATTCTATAGAAACTATACCTTTTGTACAGTCAACCGAAGGTTTAGAATATAATATAGATACTGTTATAAGAAAAATGATGGATAAAAATGACAGATTAGCAAGATTAGAAAATAACTTAAATGTATATTATATATCATCAAAAGAAATATATGATTTACTTCCTATAGGTGCAATAGAACTTATACCAGATTCTATAATGCAAGCCGTAGCAGATGCAAATAAAGATTTAATGAATAAAGTAAGATTCATAAGTGTTGATATGTCAAATCCAAGCCCAGAAAATGAGGAATTATTAAAAAAATTCAATATCAAAAAAATAGAATGGAATGATATAAAAGACAAAGAAGGAAATATTGTAGCACATAAGGGAAGTTCTTATTTTTCATTAGTTTTAGAAAATGGAGATGATGTAAGAGAGCTTTCAACTTCATATATATTATATGGTGCCTTTGATGAAATAAAAAATGAAATATCAAAAAATATAGATAGTATGCTTGGACTTAAAGCTACTATAGGTTATATACAAGGACATGAAGAAGCCAATTATATAACTATACCACCTCAATTCGGAGGAAATCCTAATGATGCATATGACAGTGTAAGTGAATATGTTGCAGAAATAGAGGCAAATTATAATTTTGAACCAGTAGATATTTCATTGAATAATATACCTTCAAATATAGATGCTTTAATAATAGCAGGAAGTAAAACGGCATTCAGTGATTATGAATTATATAAATTGGATCAATTCATTATGAGCGGAAAGCCTGTATTATTTATGCTTAATGGAGCACAAATAAATCAAGATGATCCTAATGCTCAAATGTACGGATATAAACTTATACCTGTTACAAACAGACTTAATGAGATACTTCCTAATTATGGATTTACTGTAGCAGAAAATATTATATTTGATGATAATGCTTATAAGGGACAATTACAGCAGGGAATGCCTGAACAGAAAATATATTATATACCTGTAATAAATGCAGAAAATATAAATGCTAAAAATGATATAACTAAAAGTATTAATTTAATGTTTACTCCTACTTCATCAGAAATTATAACAAATACAAATAATACTGATATAAAAGTTACGCCTCTTATTCATACTAGTGATAAAAGTTGGGTTGAAACAGAAAACTTTGTAACTTCTATGACTGGAATGCCTACAGACAGTAGTAAATTATCAAAAAGATTAATATCTGCAGTTTTTGAAGGAAAGATGAATAGTGCATTTCAAGGAAAAGAAATTCCTTTATCAACTAATTCACAGAATAATATTAAAAGTGATATAAATAGAATTAACTCCACTACAAGCGGTAAAGTTATAGTATTAGGTTCATACGAAATGGCAAAAAATAGTGCTTATAATGTAAATAAAATATTCTTGATGAATTTAGTTGATTATATGGCTGGAGATACTGGTCTTATGAGCATAAGAAGAAAAGGAGCTGTATTTAATCCTCCTTATCAAGTGACTGAAACTGTTAAGCTTTTTGTGAGAATAATAAATATAGTTATGCTTCCTATTGCTATTATAGTATTCGGACTTATGTTATGGAATTCTGATAAAAAAAGAAGAAAAGATATATTTGAAAAATTTAATTCTAATAATTAAAAATATTATAATTATTATTTTAGTATTTATATAATAGAATATATCTTTAGAAGTAAATTATATGCTTTATAAAAAACTTGAAACATCTTTTACACTTATTACAAAGATAGTAAAACCCACAAGTTTTTTATTATCATATAATAATGAAAAATAATTTATAAAAGATAAAAATATGGCAAAGAAAAATAATACTATATTTGTATGCGATAATTGTGGAGAAAGCACTATTAATTGGATGGGTAAATGTCCTTCATGCGGTTCTTGGAATACTTTAAAACTTTTTACTGAGCCTACAGAAAATACTAATAAGTCTATAAGGGAAAGAACTTCTTCCTCATCAAGCAGCGATAAAGCAGCGATGACATCTTTAAAAAAAATTAAATCTAATGACAGTATAAGAATATCTACGAATATAGATGAACTTAATAGAGTATTAGGAGGAGGAATAGTTCAAGGAAGTGTTATACTTATAGGTGGTGAACCAGGAATTGGGAAATCTACTCTTCTATTGCAAACGGCATCTAATATTGCTAAAAATGAAAAAGTTTACTATTTCACTGGAGAAGAATCTCTTGAACAGATAAAATTAAGAGCGGACAGACTTGCATTAGAAGATACAGACTTTTCAATATCTTCAGAATCCAATTGCGATAATATAATAAACACACTATTAGATGATACTCCTTCACTTGCAATAATAGATTCAATACAAACAATATACAGTCCATCAACTAATAGTATAGCAGGGTCTCCAGCACAAATAAAAAACTGTGCATGGGCTTTGATGCAAACAGCAAAATTAAAAAATATCACTATATTTCTAGTAGGACATATAACAAAAGAAGGTACTATAGCAGGACCAAAAATACTTGAACATATTGTAGACTGTGTATTATATTTTGAGGGAGATGATAAAGGTATATACAGAATATTAAGAGCGGTTAAAAATCGTTATGGGGCTGTTGATGAAGTTGGAATATTTGAAATGGCTGAAAAAGGATTAATGGAAGTAAAAGATCCTTCTATGGTTTTTACAAGAGGCATAAATGAATCTGTATTTGCTGGAAATGTTATAACTCCTGTCATAGAAGGAAGCAGGGTATTTTGTGTTGAACAAGAAGCTTTGGTTGGAAGCAGTGCATTCGGATATCCTAGAAGACTTACTATAGGATATGATCAGTATAGACTGCTTATAATAATAGCTATATTAGAAAAAAGGGCTCATTTAAATCTATCAAATCAAGATGTATATATTAATATAGCAAACGGACTTAATGTTAAAGAAACTGCAAGCGATTTAGCAATAGCAATGGCAATAGCTTCAAGTATGTCTGGTATATCCATTCAGAGAACTACCGCATATATAGGAGAATTAGGGCTTTCTGGTGAGGTAAGACCTGTAAGATTCATAGAAAGACGCATAAAAGAAATGAGAAAATTCTCTGTGAAAGAAATATACATATCAAAAAGGGCTTTAAAGGAAATAAAAAATATAGATAATATAAAAATCATAGGAATAGATCATATAAGCGAGGCTGTAAAAAAGCTTGGTATAGGTAGTAGCATATGATAAAAACATTATTTTATGCAATACAATACCGATAATTGTAATATTTAATATGATTTTTAAAAGGGCTGACTTTGAGCGATAAAACGATAGAATTTTATAAAAGATTTAAATATTGTATTCCCTCCAATAAAGAAATAGCAAAAAAAGAAGAAGATATATTAGAAAATATAACAAATATGTCAAATAAAGAATTAATCGCTTATATAAGGCAATATGTAGCAAAATTAACATACTACAAAAAAAATTTTTTAGACTTAGAAACTTCAAAACTTATATCTCAAATGCTCATAGAAATAGGTTTCATACTAAGAATACAATATATAGATTATCTAAAAAATAAAGAAAATGATACATTAAATAGTAATGATGAAGAGATTAACAATTTATCAAAAATGATACAAATTCTTATACATGAAATGATTATAATTATTTCAAGTAAAGAATATGAAACGGATAATATGTTTGATAATTTGGACGCTTTAAAATCTGACAGCACAATAGGACATACTAATAGAATATTTATAATGATTATAGAAACTATAGCTTTTTTTAATGATAAATTAAATCATGGAGCTGCTAATAAACTTAGAATAGATTTTAAGAAAAAATATTATAAATTTGCTGAAAGAATATATCAAAGATACAATATAGTTAGCGATTCAAATACTTTAGATTCAAATGTAAAATTAGGTATAAGAAAAATAGAAAATTACACAATTAATGATGCTGCTATGGGCACTTTAATGCATGATATAAGTTTAGATAAAGATAGAGATTATATACCATTAAGCGATGAAGAAAAAGATAATCATTCTATAAAAGATTATGCATTTGCAAAATACTTTATGCGAGGAAATGAAGGAGTAGCATTAACAGTTTCTTTACATCATGAATATTATAGTTATTGATACGGACTTTTTATAGAATTGTATAAAGCAACTTTAAGAAGAAATCCAAATCATGAAATAGAATATATAATATCATATGATTACAAAGATATATTAACATTACAAAGCTTAACATATTTACCTGCAAAAATTGTAGAGGTAATTGATGTTTATGATACTTTAACCCAAAAAATAGAAAAAAGTCCAAAAGAAGCAATTCTTTTTATGAAAGAAAATTTCTTGGAAAAAGACATAAAACTAGATCCAATAATAACAGATGTATTTATAGATTATCTAAAAGAAGTAAAAAAAATACGATTATAATATTCAAAAATAATTTTTTATTATTTCTTTTAATCCTTCTTTATCCAATTTATACATTTTCAAAAGTTCATTTCTACTTGCGGTTTCAAAAAATTTGTTAGGCAAAGCATGAAGTTTTATTTTTTTATATATTTCATTATCAGAAAGCAATTCTAATAAAGCACTTCCAATTCCACCGCTTTTCACACTCTCTTCAATAATTAAAATTTTATCAGCATTTTTTATCATATTTAATATAGTTTCTTTATCCAATGGCTTTAAAGTGGATAGATTTAATATAGCAGTATCTAAATTAATCTCATCAACAGCATCAGCTATATCTATAAGTGTTTGTCCGTAACTTATTATAAGATTATTACTATTTCCAAAATCCCTTACGATATGAGCCTTACCAATCTCAAAATTATCCGATACAAGATTTTCTCTTAATTCTCTTACGGAAGATTTATTATATCTTATAACTGTAGGTCCTTTGTATTCCAATGATTTTTGCACCATATCTCTAAAATCTTTCTCACCAACAGGAGCCATAATTGTTATATTAGGGACAATTCTAAGAAAAGATACATCGAATACACCTTGATGAGTATCTCCATCTTCAGGTACAAGACCAGCCCTATCTATCATAAGTTTAACATTAGCATTCATAATTCCAATATCATGTATTACCTGATCATATCCTCTTTGCAAGAATGTAGAATATAAAAATACAAAAGGTATTATGCCACTTTCAGAAAGCCCAACTGAAAAAGTTATAGCATGCTGTTCGGCTATACCTACATCAAAAAATCTGTCTTTAAAAAGTTTTGCATATTCGCTTAATCCAGTACCCGATTCCATAGCAGCAGTGATAGCTACAACATTTTTATTTTCTTCAGCAATCTTTATAATAGTTTCTCCTGCAATATTAGAAAAAGTTTTTGAAGAAGATTTATTTTTTAATTCTCCAGTTTCAATATCAAAAGGTGCTATACCATGAAATTTAGCTGGATTTTCTTCTGCTATTTTATATCCTTTACCTTTAATAGTATTTACTTGAACTAATCTAGGACCTCTTATAGATTGTACTTTTTGAAATATATCTATTAATTCTTCATAACTATGACCATCTACAGGACCAAAATACTTAAATCCCATTTCTCTAAATGCAATACCCGGAGCTACAAAAGTTCTAATAGCACCTTTACCCCTATCTATAAATTCATTAGCAATATCTCCGAAAGGCAAAGCAGAAACAAATCCTCTCACTTTTTCAGATGCCTCATGAACTAAATTATCATTTAATGTTGTATTAAGAAATTTAGATACCGCACCAATATTTTTTCCTATAGACATTTCATTATTATTTAAAACTATTATTATATCTCTTTCAGTATGAGCAATATTATTAATAGCTTCTAATGCCATACCGCCTGTCATAGCACCATCTCCAATTATAGCAATAACATCTCCCATCTCTCCCAAAAGTTCTTTGGAAACAGAAAGACCGTATGCAAAGGATAATGAAGTAGAAGCATGTCCAGTTTCTTCAATATCATGTTCAGACTCATTTCTCTTTGGAAAGCCTGATAATCCTCCATAAGTTCTTAAAGTAGAAAATTTATCTTTTCTTCCAGTAATAATTTTATGAGTGTATGCCTGATGACCTACATCAAATATAAAAGCATCTTTAGGAGAATTAAATAAATAATGAAGTACTAAAGTTAAATCTACTACTCCTAAATTACTTCCTAAATGTCCTCCTGTACTAGATACATTCTTTATCAAAAATTCTCTTATCTCAGAAGATAACAATATTAATTCTTCTACACTTAATTTTTTTAAATCTGATGGATTATTGATATTTTCTAAATACATATATAACCTTAAAATTAATTTAATGAATTAAAATTATAACCATAAAACATTTTATTTCAATACATCAAAAATACACAAATTATAAATTTATACTTGATTTTTTTATCTTATATGATATAATCCATTCAATTTATTATAATAGGATAAAGAATGAAAAATATATTTTTTAAATACAAGATTATTTTTTATTTGCTACCCTATTTTGTTTATTTAAATTTTCGAATTTGGAATTTTTTAAAAATTTTAAGGAATAAAGTTGTTATCTTTAACAATTTTATTCCTTTTTTTTATGCTGAATTTCAATAAAAACAATTAACTACTTTTTAAGGGAGCAACAATGAGAAATTTTATATCTGTCAAAGAGTTATCAAAAGAAGAAATTATAGAGGTATTGGACATAGCTAAAAGGTTAGATAACACTGATAATAATGAGAGAAGAAAAATGATGGATGGAATGATAATGACAAGTATATTTTTTGAACCTTCCACAAGGACTAGATTATCATTCACATCTGCAGCTTATAAAATGGGATGTAAAGAATTAGGATTTGATAACCCAGATAAAAGCTCCATAAAAAAGGGAGAATCATTAAGAGATACTATTATTATGGTTTCAGCATATTCGGATATTATAGTTATGCGTCATAATATAGACGGTGCTGCTAAATTTGCTGAAGAAGTTACAGATTGTCCTATCATAAATGCAGGAGACGGTTCTAATGAACATCCAAGTCAAACTTTACTTGATTTATACACATTAAGAGAAGAATTAGGCGGTATAGAAAATAAAAAAGTGGCATTTGTGGGCGATACTAAATATGGAAGAACTGTTCATTCATTAGCAAAAGCTTTAAAAAAGTTTAATGGAGCGTTTTATTTTATTTCTCCTGATCTTATACAAATACCTGATTATATATTAAAAGAATTAGATAAGTCTGGAATCAAATATAAAAAATTAAATAATTATGAAGAAATACTTAAAGATATAGATTGCTTATATATGACAAGAATACAAAAAGAAAGATTTGATGATATTAATGAATATAAAAAAGTTAAAAATGCTTTTAATATATCAAGAGCAACCATAGAAGGCAAATGTAAAGATAATATGATAATAATGCACCCTCTTCCAAGAGTAGATGAAATCAATATAGATTTAGATGATACAAAATATGCTAAATATTTTATACAGGCTAAAAATGGAGTGCCTACTAGAATGGCTATGCTTGCCGTTGCTTCAGGAGTAATAGAATTAAAGTCCAAAAGAAAAGAAAAACCTTATCCTATAGTAGACAATAAAGAAATGCTTTGTACAAACACAAAATGCGTTACTCACTTTGAAGAAACAAAAAATAAAGTTATGAAAAGAAGTTACGGAGATTTTTGCTACTACTGTAATAGGGAAATAGGAAAATAAACTATGATAATAAAAAATGCTAGAATAGCAAATAATGAAAAAGCAGTTACTATAATAATAGAAGATGAAAAAATAAAAAAAATAGATGAAGAAAATAATTTTGAAAAATATTTATCTTATGATAATAATATAATAGATGCTAATTATAATTATGTTCTTGCTGGAATAATAGACCCTCATGTTCATATGAGAGATCCAGGACTTACACATAAAGAAGATTTTAGTTCTGGAAGCAAAGCATGTGTAAGAGGAGGTGTTACAGTATTTTTGGATATGCCTAATACTATACCGAATACTATTTCAAAAGAAAATCTAATTGAAAAAAAATCTATGATGATTGGAAAATCTTATGCAGATTATGGATTTCATTTCGGAGGAAGTAAGGCGGATAATAGTAATGATATAAAAAATATTGTCAATGAAGTGGCATCTACTAAAATTTTCTTTAATGCTTCTACAGGAAATATGCTTGTGGAAAATGATAAAATATTAGAAAAATTATTTGAAGTTTCAAAAATAGTTACTGTTCATGCAGAAGATAAAATGGTTGATAAAGCTATAAAAATTGCTAAAAATACAAATACACCATTATATTTATGTCATTTATCGCTTGAAAGTGAAATCAACTCATTAAAAAAAGCAAAAGATTCTGGAATGGTAATTTATGGGGAAGTTACTACTCATCATTTATTTTTAAATATTGAAGATGTAAATAAAAATGATAAGAATAAAATGCTGCTTAGAATGAAGCCTGAATTAAGAGAAAAACATAATAATAAAGCTTTATGGAATGCAATATTAGATGGTACAATAGATACTATAGGAACAGATCATGCTCCTCATTTAATAAGTGAAAAATTAGAAAAACTTGTATTTGGAATTCCATCTGTTGAGCATTCTCTTGAATTAATGCTTAAAAAAGTTAAGGATAATACCATAGACTTAAAATTATTAACAAAAATAATGAGTGAAAATACTTCCAAAATATTCGGCATACAAAATAAGGGATTATTAAAAGAAAATTATGATGCCGATTTAGTAATAGCAGATTTAAATGATAATTCAGAAATAGAAGAAAAAGATATAATCACTAAAGCAGGCTGGTCGCCTTATATTGGTTTTCAAAGAGGCGGAAAAGTTTTAACTACTATAGTACGCGGAAATATAGTTTATAATAATGGACAATTTACAGATTATCTTATAGGAAAGGAAATAAAATATATTAATAAATAAATATTTTATATTTTAAAAATATTATCATTAATAACCCTAATTTCCTCATCATTCAGCCCATACAAAGAATACACAATCTTATCAATCTCATCTTCCAAATCAGAAGTATTTTCGTTTTGTTTTTTAAGTTCTATAATTTTATCAGCGAGCTTAACTATTTTGTTTTTAGTTTTTGAATCAACTTCTGGGATAGGTAATATTACTATATACATAGCTAACATTCTAATAGCAGAACTACCTAGAGCAATATTATTTTTAGTAAAAAACCACCAATATAATTTTGAATTTAATAAACCTAATAATACTTTTAAATTATAATTTTCACTAGTTATCATATATGCATTATTAGATAAAAAACAGCTTTCTTCATCAAAAGTATATGAAGCTTCTTTACAAATTTCTTGATATATTATTTTAGGTTTTTCAAAATCCTCTATATATGTACAATTTCTCAAATTATATGGTGTTACACCTTTATCCTGTCTTTTTTCTAATTGTTTATAATATTTATCTAAATGTTTTTTTATAGCGGGATAATCATTAATATTTATGGGTTTTATGTTTTTTTCTTTTAAACCATTATGAGTATTAATAAAATATAAATTACTAAAATTACATAAATATCTATTTATATCTCTACCTCTAACCAATTTTTTTATTAACTTTTTAGAATTTTTATCTTTTTTGATAAGTTCATTTTTTGTATTTTCATCAATAATAAATGCATCATTAAGACCTGTTGTAATCCCTCTGTTAATATTAATGTTGTAATCTATTAAAGTTTTATTATTTTTTATTTTATTAAAAATGCTCCTCTCTAAAGTGTTCATTATTACCCATTCTTTGCTTACATCACTTACTACTGTATTAAACTTTGCACTATTAAGCTCTTTCAAATTTCCTGAATAACTTACTCCGTCAAAAGAACGTTCTCCGCGTCTATATTTTTCTTTAGTTTTTGAATATAAAATTATGTTAACATCTACTGTAGCACTTTCAAATCTGCCAGCCCCTAAATCTATAATACGAAGTACATCGGCATTCTTATAAAAATATTCTCTAGTACTAGCACCATAACCTGCACGCATCCATTTATTAGAAGTTATCAAGCTAGATACTCCGTCAGAACTAAGCAAACTCAAACATTTTTCATAGAACA
>NZ_JARHYI010000102.1 GCF_029258575.1 Brachyspira sp.
CAGCTTTAATAAAATCGGCAGAAACTCTGAAATCTATTTATAATCAAATATAAATCCTTATAACTTTTTTGTGCTAGTCTTTCATAACTTTAAGGCTAGCACAATCTATTTGGGGCTGATTACCAAACATTTAATAAAAAATTAAATTACTTGGGTATTAATTTATATAATTTTCTTATTCTATTTCTATTAGCTAAAAAATGATCTTCTTCTATTTGTTTAGTATAATTAAGTAATCCATTTAATTTTGATATTGTTTTAATAATTTCAATATTATTATTTTCTATCTCTTTTTTAATAATATCATTAGATTTATTTAATAATTTTAAATTTTCAATAATATCTTTTCTTTTTGAATTTTTTATATATAGTTTATTATTTTTTAATATTACACCTGTTATTTTAGCATAACCTTTATTATATCGCTTAGTTTTTTCAGGTTTTATCTTTAAATTATTTTTTTCAAAAATATCTATTATTTTATTAGGCAATTTATTTGTAAACTTTATATCTGAAGAAAATGTCATATCATCTACATATAAAGAAAATCTTATTCCTTTTTTTAAACATAGCTTATAAATATTATCAAAAATATCACTATAACACAAATATGCTAATATTTGACTTGATGGACTTCCTGTAGATAAAAAAGTTTCTTACCCATTATCATAAACTGTTAATTTTGTAATAAATAATGCTACATCACTATTTAATTTAAACTTATTAAAAAATAAATCATATATTGTATTCCCTTTAATACTATTATAAAAACTTGATATATCCATAGTCAAAAAATATTTTTTTCCTAAATGATATCTAGCATTTTCAATATTATTTTTATTAGTATTTTTTATACTTGGAGCAAATAAATATTTAGGTAATACTTTTGGTAATAAACATTTTAATAATTTTTTTTGAGTTTTTTTAAGAAAAAATATAGGTTTGTGTATTTCTCTACCATTATCATTAATTTCTGTTATATAACATTCTTTTATATTATTATTAATAATGTTATATTTTAATACTTTATTAACACAAAGAAATTCACAAGTTTTTTCTATAGAAGTAAAATTTTTAAATATATCTAAATTGTATTTTATCATCAAAAATAATAAGCTGGTTACCTAAACAGGTAATCCATAATGGAAGATACAACCTTAATAATAAAGTGTATCAACTTATGATATTTTACATAATAAAATATCATATTTAGGAATAGTGATATAATTTTATTTTTGATAAAATTTACCATAATATCTCCTTTATATAGTGCTTTGGATTTCTTATACAATGTAAGAAGCACTATGCCACCCATAAAGGAGTGAAAAAATTATATCCCTGTTTAAGACCATTAGCTCGTAAACGAGCAATAAATTATTGCAATATTCTAACAAATTACTCGCTTTGCGAGTCTATTGTTAGTTAATGCAATATATGATTGCTAATAACGAGCGATAAATCATCGCCACCCAAAACATATTTTAAATGAATAAATGAAATACAAACAATAGCAATTCATAATTAATGTAAAATACATTTAAGTAAATAGGCAATGAACACAATAATCAAACAATTCAATTAATTGTGAAATTTTTCAAAGAGCAATATTTATTGCTTGGTGACAATTCATATATAATGATACTATATATTATTTTTTTGTCAATTTAATATAAAATTATTAAACCAATATATAATACCTATTTTCCATTTAATCCCCCTCTATAATTCTTACTTCATCATCAGTCAAATTATATAACGAATAAACAATCTTATCAATCTCATATTCCAACTCAGAAGTATTTTCGTTTTGTTTTTTAAGCCGAATGATGTCATCAACTAGATTAACTAACTTGTTTTCAGTGTCCTTATCAGGCTCTGGAATTGGAATTTTTTCTAACGATTGAACATTAAGCATAATATCACCAGCCCCCGTTTTATCGCTATAATTATAAATAAAATACCTTATTAAAGAAGAATTTAAAATACCAACAAAATATTTATTCTTTTTTGATACGAAAAAAGAAGATGGAGCAGATATTACTAAATTAGGTTCCCCTATAGAAAATGCTAAATTAAAACCTATTGCTTTACAAAATATTTTTTCTTTCTCAAATTCTTTATAATATGCTGTAGTATCTTGTAATTCAAACCACTTATTATTTGTTTTCTTCCTAGAACCTTTCTCTCCGCTCTGTTCTAATCTTTTACCAAAACTTTCTAAATATTTTTTTATTGCTGGATAATTATCTATATTAACATTTTTTGCTGGATAAGTAGCTATTAAATATTTATTGTCAAATTCTATACTATACGGTTTCAAATCTCTACCTCTTATTATAGGACTAATAATTTCCTGACTTTTTATATCATTTTTTAATAATCTACTTTTTGTATCTTCATCAATTATGAAAGCATCGTTATATCCTGTTAAAATTCCCCTATACATTATAATATCCCAATCTTTTAATAACTTCCCACTTTTTTTTATTTTTATATAAATAGAATTCTCTATAGGTGTTGATATAAACCAAGCATCATCATATTCTTTAGAATTAATAAAATATTTTTCACTTATATTATTTTTATCTTTGTTTATATCTTCTGTTAAATTAATTATATAACTTTTTATCATATAATCACAATCATTATTTTTTTTCTTTCCATAACAAATAATATTAGTTGATACTGTAGCACTTTCAAACCAATTAGCCCCCAAATCTATAACTTCAAAAACATAAGCCTTATCATATAAAAACTTTCTCGTCCTCTCTCCATAACCCGCACGCATCCACTTATTAGATATTACGGCACTTACAATACCGCTCTCATCAATTAATTTATTAAAAGTCATTTCCATAAATAATTGATAAATATCTGCAACTTTGCTGTCTTTCTTATCAAAATAATCTAAATATTGATGATTTCCTGTAAGCTGAAAATATGGTGGATTCATTATTGCCAAATCAAATTTATCTACTCCAAACATTAAACCACTGTCAAAAAAATCATAGCTTTTTAGCATGTCAAAAGGATTATAATTTTCTAATTTCGAATTATGATTAGAATATTCCTTTATAAGATTTAAAATCTCTTTTCTTATCTCTTTCTTATTCTCATAACTAGCATTAAAATAATCCCTCATATTCTTTATAAGTTCATTCTTGTCCCAAGTAAGAGAAATCAAATTCACTTCTTTATCATCAAGCTCTATCAAACTATTAGCCGATACTATTTTAAACTCCAAATTAGGGAGTATCTCCAAATCTATAAACTTATCATCACTCTTTATATCTGTATAATAACTGCTCTTTAATAATTCTATCCATAACCTTAAACGGCATATATTTACAGAGTTTGGATTTATATCAACCCCATAAAGCTGATTATTAATAATATGTTCTTTAGCTTCAAATAATGTTTTTTCTATCTCCTGCTTTCTATCCGTAATATTATCATCTTCTATATTATACTTAAAATGTGTACCGTCTATATAATTTATAACTAGCTCATCTTCCGATATATTAACATCTATATTATCATGCAAAACTCTAAACTCGCTCTTTATCCTTATAAGCTCATTTAAACAAGCCACCAAAAAGTGTCCGCTTCCGCATGCAGGGTCTATTATTTTTATAGAATCCAAAATATTTTTTATACTGTCCCTATAAATATGTATATTAGCCCTCGCGTAATTTTTTACTTCATTAATATTTTCAAAATGCGTATCTGTAAAATATTTATTAAACTTCTCAATTATAATCTTCTCTATGCTGTACCTTGACATATACATAGTAATAGCATGCGGAGTAAAATGCGAACCATCTTTATAACCGTTAAGTCTTTCAAATACAAGACCCAAAACCGAAGATTTTATTATTGTATTTTTATCTACATTCTTAGCATCAGCATTAAATACATAACAATTCAAAAATCTAAGTATATACTCCAAAAATGTTAATTGACTGCTGTTAAAATCCCTATCATTATAAAGTATGCTTCCAGACATAACTTTCATTCTTGAATCATTATTCAATTTTGTTATAGAAAAAATCAGCTCATCTTTACCCTCTTCAAATAATGAACTATTCAAATATGGTATATAATTATAATCATTATTAGATGACCTAATATTTTTAGGCTTGGCAAGCACATTAAAAAATAATGTATATAAATAATTATAATCTTTAATCTTAAAAGGATTTAATATATCTAAATGTTTATCATTCCTGAAAGTTCTAAGCTGTGCCTCAAGTATTTTTAAAAATAATATTCTATTCACCCAAATAATATTAAGTTTCAAAGCCTCATCAAATATTTCATTTTCATTTATTTTATCAGGGCTATTTCTAATTACCTCCATAGTAAGCCTTATTAAACTATTATCAACATTAGATAAACGTAATTTTTTTTCTTTATCTTCTTCAAGCCCCATCATATAAATTATTTCTTTATAAAATGTATTGGATATGGAATTAATGTCATTACCAAGTTTAACAGAACAAATATTATAAGAATTAAAAAATCTGTATATAAGAGAATCATCATCATTAAATAAATCTATCTTATACCCTACAACCTCAAGATTAATATTTTCTAAAAATCCGCCGCAAATACTATAAAAAGTTTCATTTTTAACTCTACTGTTTTCATTAAAATAATTTACTATCTGATTATCATTAATAAGCTTTTCAAAATCATATTTAGAAAATAAATACACTTTTTCAAAATTAGTAATAATAATATTATCAATATTAAAATCTTTATTATCTTTATTTTTTCTGCTTTTATAATAATAAAGTATAGTCTGATAAAAAGCCTTATTATTATAATTATTATCCTCAATCATTTCTAATGTATTATTATAATTTTTAGTCTCTATAATAGTTTTAATATTATCATCAAATTTTATAACCAAATCTATTTTTCCACTTGTATTGCAGTTATAGCCGAAAGCGTTAACTAAAAATTTATTCAATATCCCCTTGCAATGTTCTTCTGTTTCACCTTTATCTTTAGCATTATTTATTTCATTTCTATACCATTTAATATCTATTTTAAAAAACTCTAATTTATCATTATCAATTTCATAATTTAAGAGATTTCTTAATTTCAATAAATCTTTTGCATTTTTAGTAATAGACTTCATAAATAATACTCCAATTGTAACGATATTATTATACAGTAAAAGCAAATAAAAACAAACAAAAAAGGACAGCCATTATTCATAGCCGCCCTTTTATAATATATAAATATTAATTATTTTTAGCATATACACATAAACATATATTAATAAAAACTATCTCCTATAAACTATACAAGTACTATTGCTTGACACTATTTTTAAATTTCATATCTTCAATTTCTTCTTTAGTATATTTTTTGGAAAGCAAAGCATTCCTATCGTAGATAGGTGGGTATTTAATTCCAAATTCAGGCACATCCAAATAATAAGTTATACTATAGTTACTATCAACATTCTTCCAACCATCATTTTTACTATAAGCCTTTCCCATATCATTAAAATACGAAGAAGCATTATCTACTGAAAAATTCATTCCATTTGAATCTTTTATTATAGAATAAACAGCATCAATATAATCAGTCCACCTATAAGGCTCATGAAATTTTTGATAATAAACCATAATATTAAAATTCATAGCTATAGCACTTAATATAGAAAACACCGCTATATAATTTAATACTCTATAATTATTTTTAACTGTTAAATAATAGAGCAAATATATTATAGGTATGAAAGACAAAGCAAATCCACCAAATTGATAACGAGCCAATCCTGCCACTCCTCCACCAAATATTGTAGTAAAAATAGTAGCAGGAAAATATAATAAAAATAATATAAATAACTCATTAATAACCATCTCTGTATTATTAGTATTATTATATATCTTCCATTTTTTATTTTTTATAAAATATATAATAGAATATATAAAAGCTCCAAACACAACAATAATAGAAAGCACCAATACAATTAATGAAAAAATATAATACGGATTATCATTCAAATAAAAAGCCATAATTCTATTTAAATGCTTAGCATCATACATTACAGAAAATTCATTAGTAGGAAATGTAAATAAAAAATGCACCTGTGGGAAAGGAAAAACATTTCTTTCTGCTGTAGATGAAAGCATAAACATTTTATTTGTATTTAAAAAACCATTTTGAATTTCACTAATTAAATAAGGTAAGTAAGTTAGAAAAGAAAAAAAGACACCTAAAAATATGTATTTAATATATTTAATACTAATTTTATATCGCACTATCAAATATAATATAACTGTTGGCACAATACCATAATATACAGCAAAATGCGACTGCCCCATTAAAGCAAGCACAGGAAAAAACATCATAGCTGCTACTTTTGAATATTTAGTATTAGCCATATATTCAGCTATAATAGGTATTAGTAAAAAGGATAAAACTAAAGTTAGATTGGGATTGTAATATATAATACATAATATATATTAAATAGAGTAAAAACTGACATAATAGCCAGTATTGATATTCCAAATCTTTTATAAACCCAAAACAAAAATAGTAAAACAGGTAAAAGCATAGTAATTAAATTAATAATTCTCATTGCAGTTATATTTTCATTAGCAAGTTTATAAGTAAGCAAATAATGTATATAAAAGAATCCACCAGGCACACGTGGAATAGATTCATTATCTAAAGGCATCATAACAAATCTAGCACCAGTTACAGGGAAAGTTTTATTTTCATAATATTGTTTCATATCATAGAAATGTGATAAAAAATCAGCAAAAGGAGCACCTGCTCTTTTGAAAGAATATACTCTATTAAAAATGGTTAAAGAGAAAGATAATAATAGTATAATTAAAGATAAATAAAAGAATATTTTTTTCATAAAATCACCTATAATCTATTTTTATAATAATATCATATTTTTGGAAAAAGGATAGCTAGCAAACACCAGCTACCCTTTTAATATCTAAATATTAATTATTTTTTATCTCACTGCCTCAGCACATCTAGTACATAACTCTTTATGCTCACTATCTGTTCCTACACTGTCATAATGTCCCCAACAGCGTACACATTTTTCATGACTGGCTTTCTCTGTCTTAACGAAAGAAACGCCGCCCTCTATAAATGTATCGTCCTTGCTGTCAGAAAGTGTTACTTTACTTACAATGAAGATTTCATTTAAATATTTTTCGTATTTAGCAAGCAAGTCTTTAGTTGCTGATTCTTTAGTATTTATTGTTACATAAGCCTCCAAAGATTTACCTATTGTGCTATTATCTCTAGCTCTTTCAAGTGATAATAATACATCGTCGCGTACTTTAAAAATTGAAGACCACTCATTTTCCAACTCTAAATCTATTAAAGACTCATCAGCTTTAGGATATAATTCTAAATGTACAGAAGAAGCATTCTCCCCTTTATAGTACCCCCAAACCTCATCAGTTGTGAAAGGAAGTACAGGAGCTATAAGTCTAACCAATACATCTAATATCTCAACAAGTACAGTCTGAGCACTTCTTCTTGAAACAGAATCTTTTCTATCACAATATAATCTGTCTTTTATAATGTCAAAGTAAGTAGCAGAAAGCTCAACAACACAGTAATTTATAAGTCTTTGATAGAATAAATGGAATTCATAACTATCACAAGCCTTATCAGCAACTTTTATAAAACTGTTAAGTCTTGATAAAGCATATCTATCTACAGGAAGCAAATCTTTTACTTCAACCTTTTCTTTAGTGAAATCAAAATCAGAAATATTACCAAGTAAATATCTAAAAGTGTTTCTTATTTTTCTGTAATTGTCAGCAATAGCCTTCATCATATTGTCGCCAACACGTGCATTATGAGTAAAATCCTCACTTATACACCAAAGTCTTAATATATCAGCACCATATTTATCAATAACTTCTAAAGGTGAAACAACATTGCCCGCACTCTTATGCATAGCTCTTCCATTCTCATCTAAAGTCCAGCCATGAGTAATAAGCTCTTTGTAAGGCGGAATTCCTCTTATAGCCATAGAAGGCCAAATTGCAGCTTGGAACCAGCCTCTATATTGATCTCCTCCTTCCAAATATATATCAACAGGGAAGGCATCTTCTAAATCTTTATTAGTTTTCTGTGCTGCAAAAGATGATACTCCAGAATCAAACCAAACATCTAAAATATCTTCTTCTTTGTCAAAATCTGTACTTCCGCATTCACATTTAGTATTTTCAGGAAGTAAATCTTTAGCCTCTAATTCAAACCAAACATCCATTCCCTTAGTTTTTACTATTTCAGCAAAATGCTTAACGGATTCAGAAGTAAGTAAAGTTCTGCCGCAATTCTTACAATAGAATGCAGGTATAGGAACACCCCAAGAACGTTGTCTTGATAAACACCAATCAGGACGACTCTCAAGCATTTTCTTCATTCTCTCATGTCCCCAAGCAGGATACCATTTTATATTATCTAATGATTTTACTGTTCTCTCATCAACATTATCATGTGTCATATTCATAAACCATTGAGAAGTAGCTCTGAATATAAGCGGATTCTTACATCTCCAGCAAATAGGATAACTGTGAGTAACTTTCTCTTTATAAAATAATGAACCGTTATTTTCAAGTATCTCCACTATTTTAAGATTAGCATCTCTTACTTTTATGCCCTGCATTTCTGGAAACTCACTTGTATATTTTCCAGCTTTATCAACAGGACAGTATATATCAAGTCCGTAATTCATACCTGTCTGATAGTCTTCCATACCATGACCTGGAGCAGTGTGAACAACACCAGTACCTGCAGTAGCCTCAACATAATCAGCAAATACAACAGCAGATTTTCTATCCTTTATAAATGGATGAGCTATTTCAAGTTTTTCAATCTCTTCCATAGAAACAGGAATAATCTCCCTGCCATCTGATTTTATATCTTTTTTAGATAAAACAGTATCAATCAAAGAAGTTGTCATTATTGCATATCTTCCGCCTATTTCAACAGCAGCATATTCTAATTCTTTATTGAAAGCACAAGCCATATTTGAAGGCAATGTCCAAGGAGTAGTAGTCCATATCATAACATCAACATTACCATTTAATTTATCATTGATTTTATTTAGTACTGGAAATCTTACATAAACACTTGTAGAAGTATGATTCTCATCATATTCTATTTCAGCAGCAGCCAATGCAGTTTCACAGTCTATACACCAGTGAATAGTTCTAAGTCCTTTATATATGTAGCCTTTCTCTACTAATTGAGCAAATACGTCAACTATTTCAGATTCATATTCAGGCGACATAGTAAGATATGGATTTTCCCAATCACCCATTACACCAAGTCTTTTGAACTCTTTTCTTTGAATATCAATATATTT
>NZ_JARHYI010000123.1 GCF_029258575.1 Brachyspira sp.
TCTAAATATTTCAGGAATATTCATTTTGAAGATACTGTATTAATAGCAGAGTCATCTGTTGATCATGAGGCTGTAGAATCATTTAATGGCTCTATATATTTTATAGATTCTATATTTCCATTGGCAAAATACTTTATGAATCCATTAGGTAAAAGGGGCGACATTACTATGGGAGGAAGTGTTTCCACTGCTGCTTATGATTTTGCTGTGAGAATAGGTGCCAATCCTATAATAATGGTTGGACTTGATTTATCATTTCCGAATCATCAGACACATATAAAAGGAAGCTATCATGAAGAAAATTTCTTTACTGAAATAGGAAAACTAGATTCTTACGACAGCAGAATATATAAAGTACTTGTATCTGGAAATCTAAGAGAAGAAAAAAATGTTTATGGTGAAAGTGTATTTACTGATTCAAGATTCGACATGTACAGGAATTGGTATGAAGTTCAATGTACCAATAACAGCAAAATAAAATTCTATAATGCTACAGAGGGTGGAGTGATAATAAAAGCTATGGAAAATATTACACTTCAGGAACTTATAGATAAATTTGAAAATATAAATATAAGCATAGACAAAAATGATACAAATATACAAGATAAAACGAAAATACTTGAAAGCTTAAAAAACGGACTAATAAAAATAGATAAAGAAATAATCTCATTAAAGCCTTATGTAGAAGAAGCAATTAATCTTTGCTACACTATAAATGATGAATTATCAAGGCATAGAAAAGTTGATAAGCTCATTGCAAAACTAGATGAAGCAGATATAAAAATACTTAATATAAGCAAGGTTAATGAATTTTTAGGCATAACTATGCAGAAAACTATCAAGACTATTACAGAAGGTTTTGAGTTTAAAGATGAAACTATGAACAAAGCTATATTAAGTTCTTTCAAATTATATGAAGCTATGAAAGACAGTATCGAATTCAATCATTACATAATAGAGCGTGCATTGATAAAGATAAATAAAGAATTGGAATAACAATTTTTTACACATACGATTAGATAAATTTAAAATATAATAAAAATTTTTAAGTTTATAAACTGATGCTCTTTATATAGAATTATCAACTTTTTCCTGCCGCACGCCAATGGAGGACAGCGTCAAAGCTGCAAAAAAGACTAATGATTAGATGTATAAATTTATTTTTAATATTAGACTTATAAAACAAAACTAAAAAGTATAATAATTTTTTTCATTTTTATTTCTACTTAAATATTAATTTTTATTCATTATAATAATTAGCACCAATCAAAGCATTAGTAAAACTGTATGAAATATCATCTATAGTCATTCTTGAATTGTCTTTTGAATTATATTTATAAATAGTGCTTGTTTTGTTATTATTATCAAGTAAAGATATTTGATTTAAATAAAATATATCGTCTTCAGCTTTGAATATATAATATTTAAAAGTATATTTGCGTTTTTCAAAATGAGCATAATCTTCTAGTGTAAAATAATCTCTTTTTTCTTTTTTAGACATTACTGATACAAGCCCGATTATATCTTTTTTATTAACAATATAATTAAATGCTTTTTTATCATTATCATCGCTTATTGAAATATCAGCACCATTATCTATTAAAATTTTTGCAGCATCAATGTTTTCCAATATTAAAGGTGTAGATCCGTCAACTCCTCTGTTATTAATATCAGCACCCGATTTTACAAGCCCTGAAACTATATCAGAATATCCAAGCAATGCTGAATTATACAAAGCTCTGTCAAAATTTTTATCTTTTATTAAAACACTTATTTCTTCAATACCTTTATCATTTTCATGGCTTTTCAATGCCTGCTACAGCTCTTTTGAATATTTTGAACATGATAAAAGAAAAATCATAGAAAAAATTACTAATAAAATTTTCATATTATTACTCAGATTTTATATTTTTATTAATTTTCAATGAATATTTTTTAATTGAATTTTAATAGCTGTATGCATAGTAGTTATTCCACCATAAAAATACATATTAAATTAATAAATAAAATCTCAATATTAATTACTTAATAACATTAATTTTTAAATGCTTAATTTTTTTACAAATACAACATTTTTATATAAATACTATAATACATATATACATATATTAATAAACAGTATTTTAGTATATAATTATATAAATAAATATTTGAAAACCATATTTTTTCTTATTGTATTTTATATTTTTTCCGATAAAGATTAACAGTAGTATTTTTTAAGGTAATTAGATATGAAATATAGAATATTGTTACTTTTATTTTTAATGGGCTGTTCTAAGATATTTGCTCAAAATGATAATTTTTTAGATACAATTATGCTGGATCAAATAAAGAGAATTTATCCAGATGATAATGTAGTTTCTCCTTCAAGCTATACCATAAGTATGAGTTTTGATCTTAATAGGTACAGATTAAATGAACCTATTACTATGGAGATAAAAATATATGCTAAAAAGGGAACTATAAGTTTCACCAACTCATCTAATCCTTTTAATAATTATAATTTCACAGTTTATGATAATTATAATAATCCTGTGGTATCATCAGATAATTATACTCTTTGGAAATATAAAAATGAAAGAGCTTTGGATACTTCTAAAGATAGAGTTGTAACCCTTAATGAAGGTGAAAGTTATTCATATTATATAGATTTGAATAATTGGTTCTATTTTGACAAAACTGGAAGATACAGAATAGAAGGCAGTTTCAATCCTATGCCTGAAATAAGTGATAATTTTTATATACAGGTGGATACTGCATATTTCCTATTAGATGAAGCTAGAGCATATGAAAGTCAAAGTACTAATACTATGCCTACTTATGATAATGTGGTTTCAACAAATCAAAATATTTTACAGGACTATTCTCCGTCAAGTATAATATCAAATACTTTACTTGCTATGCAAAAAAGAGATTGGAGTAATTATTACAACTATATGCATATGCCTTCAATAATAAGCATAAGCCAAAGATATTATGAAACATACAGAAATAATTACAGCAATGCATATTTAGAAGATTTTACAGACACTGGTATTCGTCAAAAGGCTAGAGAATTAAGTTTTGAAGATTTTTTAAGAAATCAATTCTCTGATACTGTAAGTGCTGATATGATTAGAACAAATTTTGGAAATAATTTCCTTAATAATCTTGAAATGGCTTATAAGTCAAGCAATATAAGAGAGCTTGCTATAAGATTTGATATTCTTTATAGAACTTCTTTGCCTGAAGACAGAAAAGTACTTTTTGAAGAGTTTAAAAAATATTTATCTTCTGCTTATGACAGACAGGTAAGAAATAACTTTATAGCAGAATTACAAAGAGATATAATTACTACTAAAGATGCTAAATTGAAAGAGCATTATACAGAAGTGTTAAATCTTATTAAAAAAGAATATGATCCTGCTGTAACTTATACTCTTCTAAATTATACTATTGATAAAGTAACAATTATAGAAGAATACGGACTTCCTAAAGCCGAAGTAGAAACTAGACTTTATCATAGATACTTTAATGCTGATATAGGAAATATCTATGATCCTATTGTAAAAAGAACTTTTATTTTAAGAAGAATGGGAGAATATTGGTATATAGTTAATTACTATGATACTGTTATCAATTAATAATTAAATGAAATAGAAAAATAAGTGAGGAAGTTTTATTTCTCGCTTATTTTTTTAATAAAATTTAAAAATATTTTTAATTGAATTTATTATTATAAGCTATTGCAAAAATAGAGAGTTTATAATATAATTGCAATTATTTATGATTTATAATTTTACTATTAATGGAGAAGAGAAACAATGAAAAAAGATATACATCCACAATATTTTGAAACAGATGTCAATTGTGCATGCGGTGCTAATTTTAAAATACATTCTGTACAAAAAAGTTTACACGTAGATATTTGTCATAATTGCCATCCTTTCTTCACTGGAAAGCAAAAAATTCTTGATACAGCTGGAAGAGTTGATAAATTTAAAAAACGTTATGGTTTAAAAAAATAATAATTAAAATTTATATGGACATTTTGTAATAATTAGTTTGAGTATAAACTTGAACTAATTATTTTTTTATATCATCTTTATTAGATTAAGGAATTGCTATGAAATTTATTATAGAAAATAAAGTATTTGAAACTTTAGATACAATGTGTGTTGTTGTAATTATAGCTAAAGGTATTAATAATACTAATAAAATAAATGATATATCTTTAATGCTTAAAGAAAATATTTCAAAAGCTGAAAATGATTTTGAAAACATAAAAATTAAAGAAAGCGAATATATTAAACCATATAGAGATGCTTTTCAAAAACTTAATATCAATCCTAATAAATTTATGTGTTCTATAGAAGCCCTACTCACTAGAATATCAAATAAAAAAGGAATGCCTGAAATTAATTCTATAGTAGATTTAGTTAATGCTGTTTCCATTAAATATAAACTTCCTATGGGGGCTCATGATTTGGACTCTATGAATGATAAGGATTTTTATGTAAGATACTCTTCTAATGGTGATACTTTTCTTCCTTTCGGTGAAAGCAATAAAGAAAATGTTGATAAAAATGAATTAGTTTATGCTGTTTCTAACGAGGTGAGAACTAGAAGATGGATATGGAGACAAAGCGAATATGGAAAAATTACTGAAAACTCTTCAAATATAATATTTCCTATAGATGCTTTCATCGGAATCAATGATGATAAGGCTATTAAAGCCAGAGATGAGCTTGCTGAATTATTAGTAAAATTTTTCAACTGTAATATAAAAACAGGTATGATAGATTCTAAAAATAATCATATAGAATTTTAACTTACATATAAACCAAAC
Source organism: Brachyspira sp. (assembly GCF_029258575.1). Classification (GTDB taxonomy): domain Bacteria; phylum Spirochaetota; class Brachyspiria; order Brachyspirales; family Brachyspiraceae; genus Brachyspira. The sequence continues at coordinate 4,829 of NZ_JARHYI010000123.1, forward strand.
TACTCTTTTTTATTATCTTTATCCTTACTTTAAAATAATCTAACTGTATTTTATCTAATAAATGTATTCTTACATACGGCGGATTACCTATTACCACATCGAAACCGCCCCCTTTAAAAATATTTTTAAACTCGTCCTCCCAATCAAAACAATTTATTTTATATTGCGTCTCCTCGTCAAAATCAAGCACCGACTGGCTCTCGTAAAAATCACTGCCTACTACGAGCTGTAGCACCAATCCGCACGGTAACGCC
>NZ_JARHYI010000142.1 GCF_029258575.1 Brachyspira sp.
AAAATATAAAAATTCAAGTATGCAATTTTTAATTAATATTGACAATAAATAAAATTCTAATATGATTAAAGTATAAAAAGTATTATATAAATAATAAATATTCATAAGAGGTAGTATAATGAAAAAAATTAATATAGGTTTTATAGGAGCAGGACATATAGCAGAAATCATGGCTAAAACTATTTCAAAAATGAAAGAAGCCCAATGTTATGCTGTAAGTACAAGAGATATAAAAAGAAGTAAATCTTTTGCTAAAAAATACGGATTCAAAAAATTTTATGGCTCTTATGAGGAAATGCTTCAAGATGAAAAAATTGATTTAGTATATATAGCAACTCCTCATTCTCATCATTATGAACATATAAAATTATGCCTTAATAATAATAAACATGTTATATGTGAAAAAGCTTTTACTGTTAATGCTAAACAAACTAGAGAAGTTTTAATACTTGCTAAAAAGAAAAAATTATTATTAGCAGAAGCTATTTGGACTAGATATATGCCTAGTAGACAAATAATTAATGATACAATAAAAAGTGGAATCATAGGTAAGGTTACATCTCTTACGGCTAATTTAGGATATGTTATAAATAAAATTCCTAGACTCATAGAACCTGAACTTGCAGGAGGTGCTTTACTTGATGTGGGCGTTTATACTATAAATTTCGCTATGATGGTATTCGGTAATAAAATAAGTAAAATAGATTCCTCATGCGTAAAAACTAAAAAGGGAGTAGATGAACAAAACTCTATTACATTAACTTTTGAAGATGGTAAAATGGCTGTATTAAATTCTACAATGTCAGCACTTACAAATAGAGAAGGAGTTATAAACGGAGATAAAGGTTACATCGTAGTGAAGAATATAAATAATCCAGAATGCATCACAGTTTATTCATTAGGTAGAAAACCTGTAAAAACTATAAAAGTACCTAAACAAATAAGCGGTTATGAATATCAAATACTTTCATGCATTGATGCTATTAATAATGGAAAATTGGAATGTAAAGAAATGCCTCATGAGGATATTTTAAGAGTAATGAATATAATGGATGCTTTGAGAAGAAGCTGGAAAATAAAATACCCTTTTGAAAAATAATAGAAAATAAAAGCTAGTTGAAGCCAGCTAGGAGTTTACTTGCTAATTTATTATAGCTACACCAAAGGCGGACTTCGTAAAGAGCATAATAGTAAAAAATAAAGCCGTTAATATTTTTAATATTGCGGTTTTTTATTTATATAATTTTTGTAATATTTAATTAATCATAAACATATACAGTTTCTTCTATATCTTCATCATCTATTTTCAGTATATTTTTTTTACCAGAATCTTTAAATCCATTTTTCTCATAAAATTTTTTAGCTCTTTCATTTTTGTCAAAAACACAAAGGCATATATTATTATATCCAGATTCTTTTATATATTTTACGGCATGCTCTAATAATAAACTTCCTATACCAGAACTTTGATATATAGGATGCACATATAATGATATTATCTCTCCGTATCCTTCCATATTACATCTGCTTTGTCCATGTGAGATAACTGCTATAGGCTTATCATCTATATATGCTATATGTGCTTCTCTAGTTTTATTATTGATACCCTCTTCAAACTCATCACACCAATCATCTAAATATATTCCCTTCAAATATGAATTAGGTATAATATCCTTGTATGTATCTTTCCAACATATTGCATGAAGTTTGCTTATATCAAAAACATCTTCCAATCCTGCTTTTTTTATAGTTATATCCATTTATACCTCTATTATTGCTAGTGATAAACTCGCTTAAAATCAGTTGACAATTCTCTTCGTCAATTATCAGTTAATCATTTATCACTTTAAAATTAATGATATAATTATTATATATACTTTTTTTTATTATTGCTAGTGATGAACTCGATAAAATTATATACTACTGAGATTTCTTAAAGCATTGCTTATTAAATCTTCAGTTGTCATACTATCTTTATTTTCTATTGATGCCAGAGCCTTAACAGCTTCATTATTTGAAAAACCTAATGATATTAAAGCCTTTATAACATCACTTTCATTATCATTACTAATTGAAACTGATGAAACATTAATATCAATCTTCTCTATCTTATCCCTAAGCTCAAATAAAAGTTTTTCAGCCTTTTTCGTTCCCATACCTGATACTTTTTTAAGCAGATTTATATCCTTATTAAAAAGTATATACATAAGATCATTTATAGAATAAGTTGAAAGAACTTCCATAGCTAATTTAGGACCTACTCCCGAAGCCGACATCAGAGTATTAAACATATTTTTTTCTTCTCTTGTAAGAAAACCATAAAGTATCATGGCATCTTCTCTGTGTATAAGTTTTGTATAAAGTCTTATATTATCATCATTTTTCACATCTAATTTTTTTGATACTATAACCTCATAACCAACACCATTACAAAGAAGAGCAATGACACCTTCTGATATTATTTGTACTTTACCTTCTATAAAAGCGAACATGAAAAATAAATATTATTATAAACTAGGTTCGTATTCTAATTCTTTTATAGTTTCAAACATTTTATCGGTATTTACTTTAGACTCATCATATTCAACTTCAGCACAAGCATTTTCTAAACTTACATTAACTTTGCTTACACCGTCTAAAGCACTTAATTCTTCAGTAACTGCATTAACACAATTCTGACATCCCATACCTTGTATTTTTATAGTAATATTTTTCATCTTAAAGCTCCTTTGTTTCAATTCTCTAACAATTATATACTATATAAGGGTATTTTTCAATGATATTTAACTTATTTTTTATATTTTTTTATCATTTTCATCTTCTCTATATAAATTAAATACAACAGTCATTTCAGTACCTAGATTTTCTTCACTTTTTATATGTATATCTGCATTGTAATAATTACATATATTTTTTACTATTGTAAGCCCCAAACCAGTCCCATGAACTTTCAAATATTTATTATTCTTAACTCTAAAAAATCTCTCAAAAACTCTATTTAAATACTGAGGTGCTATTCCACATCCTGTATCCTTTACAGTGAAAATAGCTTTATCAGAATTATTTTTCAAATATACATCTACTTTTCCCTCATCATCAGTATATTTAATAGCATTATCAATCAAATTATTAACAACTTCAGTAATCTTTTCTTTATTAGCCATTATAATAGCTGATTCAAGATTTAATTGAACATTTATCGACCTCTGTTCTGCCTTTATTCTATTACTTTCAAATACATCAAGAACAATATCTTTAATATCTATTTTTTCATCAATAGTTTCCTTCCAATTTGCCTCTATTCTGCTTAATGTAAGCATATCAATAACTAAATCTTTCATTCTAAGAGCTTCATTATTGATTCTTTTAATGAAATCTGACTGATTTTTTCCACCGCCTGTAGCTATAAGAAGTTCGGAATAGCCTATTATTGAAGTGAGAGGGGTTTTTAATTCATGAGAAGCATTTATAAAAAAATCCTGCTTTTCTATTTCAACTTTTCTTATATCTGTAACATCTTCAAATTTTATTAAAGCGGATATATTTTCATTGTTTCTTATAGGAATAACACTTATTTCTATATCCATAGTATGCTCTTTAATATCAAATTTAGAAAATCTGCTTAATTCTATCGCATTATCTATCTTTTCTATTACATTATCATCTTTTATAATTTCATTTAAAATTTTTATATTAATATCTGAAATTTCAAGTAAATCTAAAGCATACTGATTAATAAAAAATATTTCTTTATTCTTATTAACTGCTATAATACCCTGAGCTATATTTTCAAGTACATAATTAAGTTTTTCTCTTTCTGTCTGATATCCTGTAATATTTTCATTCAAACTCACAGCAAGCTCATTTATATCATACAAAATAGCATTAATATCATTGTATCCCGTTAAATTTTTCGGTGTAGGAGATTTATTATTATATATATTATCAAGAGTTTCTTTTATCATATAAAAAGGAATCATAATATTACGGCTCATAAGAGGTAGTACTAAAGCCAT
>NZ_JARHYI010000147.1 GCF_029258575.1 Brachyspira sp.
ATTGCCTTTCTTATAAGCTATATATGCTAAATCAAATTGTTTTTGCATATTATTCTCCTCCTTCAAAATTTTAGTATCCAAAAACATAATGTCTTTTGCTATTTGTATTTTTAGTACATAAAATATTGCTTTTATTAAAAAATTATTGTTCTCAATTTTTAACAATTTAAATATTAAATTCCATTGATTTCTAAAGTTTAAAATATTTTCTAAACAATCCTTATAAATATCAATCCAATAATCATCAGTTATTTTTACAGATTTTATCTTTGCTATATAATTAAGTTCTTTTTTCATTGACTCAATAATTTGAAGTGAGTCTTTTCCTATAGTATTAAATAAATAGTGATTTTTATCTCTTACAATTACTTGAATAGATTTTAATTCTTTAGTTTTTTCAGCTAATAGCCTTCTTATTATTTCATTATATGCAGTATAAGTTTTATTTTCTTCATTATTTGTAAAATCTATTTTTCTATTCATTTTTATTAATGTATCTATACTGTCATTTTGATTAACGAATATCATACTATTTGATATATCTATAAATCCTAAAGGAGTACATGCATATATATAATTACATAAAGCACATATAAAACTGTCAGGATTATAATTCCAGAATGCTGATTTTTTTCTGTTAGTATCAACACCCACTTCAAATAAAAAAGTAGTATCAATGTCTTTATTTATACTTTCATTACAAACTACACAGTTATAATTATATTCCTTATTTATATTAATCAATTCTTTTAATGGATCTTCAAATGATTTATAAAACATTTCCTTTATATCTTTTTTAGAATTCGCAGGAAGTAAGAATGCTTTATTTTCCCAGAACTGATTAATTTTTGTGTACATTATATTTTTCATTAATAGAGTGTTTCTTACGTCTTTGCTGTTTTTAAAATCTGATTTTATTTCTTTCAAATAAGATTTTATTTTTTCTATATCTAATTTTTTTGCATTTATTATTTCTTTTATATTTTCTATATTTTTCTGTATATTTACTGATATTCCATTACTTAGTAAAATCTCTAATCCTGTTTTTATACTTTTTGCTTTTGAAAAATAATCTATAATATTTTTTATATCATCTTTAAAATCTTTGTTTTCTTTGTCATTTAAAATAATATCAATTTTTTTAATACTTTCTGATATATTAGTTTTATCACCAAACTTTTTTACAGTTGTATCAATATACATTTGAGATAAATCTGTATTGAGTAAAAAATTCTTTTTTACAAATAAAGTTTGCCCTTCAAAATAATAATCTTTTTTATTTTCTAAACTTTCCCCTTTTTTAGCTTTTGACTCTTCCAGCACTTCAATAAATCCAACAACCCCAGCATTAAAAAGAAAAGTGTCAAGATTAATTTCAAAATATTCATTGCTAATATTATTATTTTCTGATAAATTTAATAAAAGCTGATTAGATTCTTTTGTCTTTGCCATAATATAATTTCCTTAAATAAAAATATTAAAAAACTTCAAATAAACCAAAACCTTCGCTTCTTCTGCTGCCTATTCCTGTTTTATATAGATTATTTAGTAAAGTGATATCTCCTTCTAAACAGAATTTACCATATGAAGCACTGATTAAATTTTCTTTGAAAGGCACTACTGTTGTCTTTGATTCTTCCTGTATTATATTTCCATTTTCATCTGTTGTTCTTACAGGTATTAATTTTATTTCAGAGCTTTCAAAATTAAATTCTTTGGCAATTCTTTCTGCTGACTGATTTAATAGTGAATTAAAGTTTTCATCTTTATAAGTTAAATAAATATCTTTATTTGTTTCTCTGTTATGATTGCGTAATACTAAAGGACTTAAAAATTTTATTAATATCTTATTTTTAGTTATAGATTTTTCATTTAGCATAGTTATTTTTCTTAAAGTCATTATCATAGTACTTTTTGTATTTTCATCTTTTGGGTATCTTTTATTTATCATACTATTAAATGAATTATAAAGCTCTATAAAAACTGCATTATCAAATACAGAGAAAATTATATTAATGTATGTTTGATTTTTATCATTTTTATATATTTCTATATTATCATCATTTATTTTTGCCTCAGGAAGATATACCCCAAAAGTAAATGCTTTCATTTTGGTATTATCCTTATAAAGTGCATTATAAATGTTTGGGTATTTATTTACTAAGGCATGTTTGATAAAACTGATAATTGCTAATCTATATTCTTTACTAATAATGTTACTTTCTAATTCAAAATTGAGATTAATACGCATAGAATATCCTTATACACTATGATAAATATTATATAATTATAATAGTATAAATAAACACATTTGTCAATTTGCAGTCAGGAATTAAAATAAATGGGCTAATCCAGATAGCTAAAAAAGTTCACTTTTTGTCAGATTATATAGTATTTTTTAATTGTTTATCAATATATTTATTGTTAAATCATGTGTTTAAGTTAAATCGAAATTGTTCGTTTCATACATAAAATATAACAATTTTATCTTATCTGGATCTGTCCCAATATTAAATAGCTGACTGATTTTACATATAATATCAAGTTTTCATAATTATCGTTCAGTTATTGATGTTAAAAAAATATTAAGCATATTTATATATTTCCGACAAAATAATGCATCACATATAAGTATAAAATAAAAAAGGATTGAAAAAATGGAAACTAATATGAAAATGTTTACTGTTAATTACTTACCAAGTAATTACAATTATGAAGTACTGGGATTAGTGAAAGGAAATACTGCTCAGGCTAAACATGTTGGTAAAGATTTACTTGCTGGACTAAAAAATATCGTAGGAGGAGAAGTAGAGAGTTATACTGAAATGCTTAATGAGGCTAGAGAAATAGCAACTACAAGAATGGTTGAAGAAGCTAAAAAATTAGGTGCTAATGCCATAATTGGTATTAATTATTCTTCATCATCTGTATTGGCTGGTACTGTAGAAGTTATTGCTTACGGTACTGCTATAATATTAAAATAAGTTAGGAGTAAAAAAATGAGTGATATGAAATTAATTTCAGCTGATTATCTTCCAAGTAATTATAATTATGAGTTATTAGGTTTGGTTAAAGGAAATGTTGCTCAGGCTAAACATATAGGTAAGGACTTATTAGCTGGGCTAAAAAATATAGTTGGTGGAGAGGTTGAAGGCTATACTGAAATGCTTAATGAGGCTAGAGGAATAGCAACTAAAAGAATGGTGGAAGAAGCTAAAAAATTAGGTGCTAATGCTGTAATAGGAGTAAAATATTCATCTTCTTCTGTAATGGAAGGAACTACAGAAGTTATTGCTTACGGTACTGCTATTATAATAAAATAATATAAAACCAAAAGGCGGAAATTATCAATGAGAAGAGAAACTTATGAATTACAAAATTCAGATATTCCCAATGAATCATGGCGTATATTTAGAATAATGGGAGAATTTGTAGAAGGATTTGAAACTATGTCTTACTACAAAAATTCTGTTTCTATATTTGGAAGTGCAAGAACATCTGAAGATCATCCACATTATAAATTAGCTTATGAAACTGCTAAGTTATTAGGTGAAAACAAATATGATATTATAACAGGCGGAGGTCCTGGAATAATGGAGGCTGGAAACAGAGGAGCTTTTGATGCTAAAGCTGGTTCTATAGGTTTATGCATAGAACTTCCTTTTGAACAGAAAACAAATCCTTATGTAAAAGAAGAAATTAAATTCAGATACTTTTTTGCTAGGAAAGTTATGTTTCTAAAGTATGCTAAGGCTGTGATAATATTCCCGGGCGGATTTGGTACTATGGATGAGATGTTTGAAACTTTAACTTTAATACAAACTAAAGTTCTTCAAAAAACACCGCTTATAGTTATGAATTCAAACTATTATACAGACTTAATAGAATGGATAAAAAAAGATATGATTGATGAAAACTATATAGATATTGAGGATTTAGACTTGATTCAATATGCTGAAACTCCTCAAGAAGCTTTAAATATCATAAATAGTTTTCATAATCAAAAATAAAAAATGAAATATATAATAGTAATTTTATTAATCAGTGTAAATTTCTTATTTGCACAGTTTCCAGAGCTTTTCGATTTGAATGGTTATAAAGACTTAAAATTCGGAATGACTATTGAAGAGGCAGATAATAAAATTACTAATTATAATATAAATGTATATGCTGATTTTGTTGGATCATTTAAACTTAAGAATAATACTATCCTTAATATATATAAAAATGATACACAAAAATTGTCATACTATTTATATTTTTATAATAATCAGCTTTATAGAATAGAAATTTGCAATCATATAGGAGATATTTATAACAAGCCTTCTTTCTATCAGCCTGTAACATTGGCAGATATAGAAAATATCAAAGAAAATTTATCTTTTCAATATGGCAAAATAAATAAAACCGATGTAAAACATTATTCTTTCAATAAAAAGCCATTTGAAGAATATGTATTTTGGTGGTCATCTGATCTTGTAAGTGTATCTTTGTATGTAAAACCTGATTTGGATACTTTAGATAAAGTAGTTAAACATTATTCTTATAGAATTTCTTTTTATGATGAAATTAAAATAAAAGAAATATACTCTACAAAATAAATTCAATTAAAAAAATAATTAAGAAAATTAAATGTTATTTTAACTCCACACACATTATACTTATTACACATTATGTAATTTTAATTTTACTATTTTTTTATACTAAAAAAGATATAATATCCTCCATAAAGTTAATAAAATTTATTATACCATTAACGCACACAGAACTAAAAATCGATTAACAATACAAATTTTATTATATTCTAAACTTCACTAAACATGCGGTTAATAGAACAAAAAACTAATAAAAGCTTGGGTGGGTAATGCTTTTCATAATTTGTTATGAATATAAGATTAAATTATAACTTCAGATACAGGCAATATAGTATAAGGGCGGGGTATGTAAATAATTTTTTATAATAAAAAGTTTTAATAATTTATAATATATAGTATAATTTCACAAAAATCGTTTTAATGATTTGGAGTTTATAATCAAATGAAAGAAAGAGAAAAATTGGGAAGTAGATTTGGATTTATACTTGTATCAGCAGGCTGTGCTGTAGGAATGGGTAATGTTTGGAGATTTCCATATATAACAGGACAATATGGCGGGGGTGCTTTTGTTCTATTATATATTATATCAATAATTATTTTAGGCGTTGCTCCAATGGTTATGGAATTTGCTGTAGGAAGAGCAGGAGGACATGATATAGCAACATCTTTTCAAAAACTTCAGAAGAAAGGTCATCATTGGAATAAGATAGGATATATTCAAATACTTGGAAATGTAGTACTTATGCTTTTTTATACAACTATATGCGGATGGTGTTTATCATATTTTTATTTCATGCTTTCAGGAAAATTTAAAGGACTTGATGCTGAAGAAGTTGGCGTTTTCTTCAATGGTGTTTTGGGAAGTGCATCTACATTAACTTTGTGGATGGGAATTAGTTTGCTTATTGGAATAATTATATGTTCTTTAGGGCTAGAAAAAGGTGTTGAAAGAGCTAGTAAATTTATGATGATTTCATTATTTGGGCTTTTAATGATTTTAATTATAAGAGCTTTAACTTTGAAAGGAGCTTTAGAAGGTTTGAAATTCTATTTAGTACCAGATTTGAATAAATTATTTGGAAATGGTCTTACTGGATTTATAGCTATATTCTATGCAGCTATTGGTCAAGCATTTTTTTCTTTGAGTGTAGGTCAAGGCGGAATGGCTATATTCGGAAGCTATATAGATAAAAAGCAATCCCTTACAGGAGAGGCTTTAATAATAATAGCATTAGATACTATAGTAGCTTTATTTGCAGGACTAGTTGTTTTTCCAGCATGTTTTGCATTCGGTGTAAATCCTGGAGAAGGTCAAGGACTTGCTTTTGTAACTTTACCAAATATATTTAATTCCATGCCTTTAGGAAGATTATGGGGGGCATTATTTTTCTTATTTTTAGCTATGGCAGCACTCACAACTATAATAGGAGTATTAGAAAATATATATTCTTTTATTATGGATAAATTCAAAATAAGCAGGAAAAAAACTTCTATAATACTTTTTACAGTTCTATTTATATTTAGTCTTCCTACAACATTAGGTTTTAATAAATTATCCCACATAAACCCTTTAGGCGAAGATACTGTAATAATGGATTTATTAGATTTTATAGTTTCTAATAATATACTGCCTTTAGGTGCATTGGTAACTTTATTTTTCTGCACTAGAGATTTTGGATGGGGATTTCAGAATTTTATAAAGGAGGCTAATACAGGAGAAGGAATAAAGTTTCCTGTAAAATTAAGATTTTATATAAGCTATATACTTCCTTTTATAGTACTTGCAATATTTTTATATGAGTATATCAATAAATTTTTTATATAAAACTTTTATAATTAAAAAATATATATTCGTCTTTTTTATTACCCTATATCACTCTTTCAATGCTTTTATAGGATCATAAAAATGTTCGAATATATGACTTACAAATACAAAATCTACAGCATTATCTTTGAAAGGCAAATCATCTCCATTTGATATTATATCTGCTTTTTGTATATATCCTGCATCTTCAATTTGGAAATTTTTAATACTTATGCTCCTCTTCCATAGAATATAAATCTATTCTATTAATATGTATTACATATATTTCATAATTAGAATTAAATGAGTGCCTATTTCTATCCCTTTCAAATTTTTTAAATATTTATTTACTATATTACTATTTAATGTTTGTGTAATGATAATATTATTAATCAAACTAGGATAATTCTGAAAAAATATTTTTTATTATTTGCTACATTATTAAGTACGGCTTCATATATCTTTTTAATATATTCAGTAAAAGAATTGATTTTATTAATTATATTTTCAATATCATTTATCATATTATCCTTCATATTAGAACATACTCACAAAAAATAATATGTAATAAACAAAAATAAATCAAATTAATTTTTATTTTTGTATATTTATTATATAATTATCAAAAACATAAAAATAGGAGTTAAAAATGAGCGAAGATATTTTATTTACAAGAAGAAGTATAAGAAAATATATCAAAGGTAAACAAGTTGAAGATGATAAGATAGAATATATGCTCAAAGCAGCTATGTACGCTCCTTCAGCTAACAATAGGAGGAATTGGGAGTTTATAGTAGTAAAGAACAGAGAATCATTAGATAAGATTATGAATACTCACCCTTATGCCAAAATGCTTGATACCGCTACTTTAGCTATAGTAGTATGTGGTGATTTATCCGATGAATCAGGAAGACTATACTGGGAACAAAATTGTTCAGCAGCTTTACAAAATATTATGCTTGCTGCTAAAGCCAAAGATTTAGGTTCTGTATGGATAGGACTTGCTCCACGTGAGGATAGAATGAATGAAATTATAAAATTATTTAATATACCAGAAAATATTAAACCTTTGGGGCTGGTTGTTATAGGATATCCAGATGAAGAACCTGAAATACATAATAAATTTGAACCTAATAAAATACATTATGAAAAATATTAATAATAGTATAAAAGGGTTATAAAATTATTTATGAAAAAACTTTCCGTTTATAATTTTATAACCTAATACATAATCTGATAATAAAAATAATACTTGTCAATTTATAATAAGATATATATTATAAAAATTATCCGTATTAATAAATTGACATACATATATAACAGTATATAATATTAATATAGATTTTATACGGAGATTGTATGAAAAATACTATATGCACTATTATTGTATATTTTATTTTATTAATTACATCATCTTTAATCTTACATCCTAATGAATATGATACTAATTACTATAAAAATCTTTTTGATAAAATGTTTGCAAATGAAGATGAATTAGAAGAAATGGCAAAAGATCCTCAAGGATATATTGAAAATCTTCTTAAAAAGGAAGCAGAAAAAGCATTAAAAGAGAAAATAGAACCTGATAAAAAATATAATGTTATAAAAATAGATAGTTTAGAATATGAATATCAAAGTACTGCAAAAGGTTTCGGTGATTTAGAAGATGTTAAAAAATTTATACAGAAATATGATATAAACGGAGTATATGACGGCTATACTTTGCTTTATACTTATTCAAAATATTATGACACTAAAATTGATATAATAGAATTCTTACTTGAAAATAATGCTGATGTTTATAAAAAATCTATTAATAATAAAACTGCTCTATATAGTGCTGTATCCTCTTTATCTAGAGATATAGTAGAAATTCTTTTAAAACATTATAAAAATAATGATGATATAAATGATGAGTTTTTGCTGGCTGTAAATAAAGAATATAAGTCTATATTAAAAAGGTTATTAAAAAAGAAATTTTTATTCTTTGGAAATAAATTTAAGATGAATTTGCAAGAAGGGCTTGAAATAGCACTTTATAAAGGTAATGTAGATATAGCTATTATATTAGTTGTAAATGGTGCTAAAACGGATAATTTTTTATATTTTTTAAAATTGGTATTTGATAAATATTTAATTCTTATAGTTCTTATGATTGTTTTATTTTCTGCTCTTGTTTATACATATAAAAGAAGATATAATCCTACAATTTATACAGATATGGAAAAGCTGGTAACGTTTAAAGATAAAGTAAATAATATATATATTTACTCTTATACTAATTACGGAGGACTATCTGTAATGCAGGGCTTTTTAGGAAATATATTTATAAATAATGATAAGCTAAAAGGATATTATAATATAGACAGCAGTTTTACGGGTAATTATATTTCAGTTTATGATTTTTATGATAAAAACAAAAATGATAAAGAATATTTAAGCTGGTATGATGTCATTATAGAAGAAGAAAAAAAAGAAAAAGCTGTTATAAAATTTGATTGTTCTCTTGATGATTTTATAAATAGTGATAAAAAAGAAATCAACTATACTATGGAAATATCTAACTCTAAAACTATAAATGGAGTTTTTGAAGTAAATAAAAATAATGATATAGATATGACATATTTCGAATTAGGATTTAAGAAGTTTGCAAAATATAATGAGTTTATAAACATTCTTATTTATCTATTTGACATGTATCATTTCAATATAAAAAATAATGATAAAATTAACTCATATATAAACGGAGATAATAAATCGTATTCTGAGAAAAAAAAAGAATTAAAAATAAATATTAAAGAGCTTTTAAAGAAACATGAGAGTATGTCACTTAACGATATTAAAATTAAATATTATGATAAACTTAAAGATTTTTATAATGCTGATAATATAGTCTATCTTGATAATAAAACAATATGCATATACAAAAGATTTGCTAAAATAGAATCTAATAATAATCTTACAGTAAATAATATATCGCTCATAATTGATTTAGATAATGAAAAATTGATAAGCCCTTATTTTAAAGATTTTGTTCATAATGCTGATGAAATATTAAAAAAATATAATTCTAATTTTTATAAGAATATAGATAATTTAATTTTTCTTATAACAGAAGCTGGTATTATATTGATGAAAGATAAAGGGCATAAAAAAATATTTATTTCTTTAGATGATATAAAAGAGCATATTAACAAGTATCATTATTTGTCTTATTTATTTGATTAATTTATATGGTACAAATTATAATTAAAAATTTGATTTTGTTTTAATTATTATTTATACTACTAGTAAGTGATTATTAAGGAATAATTATTACAGTTTAAAGAAGAATTAATAAATATTATAGACAATATGCCTGAAGAAAGTTTAACAAAAATTATTGATATGATAAAAGAACAGCAATATCTTGATGAAGACATAGATATGAAAAATAATGAAAAAGTTATAGTTAAGACTTTAGAAGAGTTTGAAAAATGAAAATAGTTTTTAATGAATGAAAGAACTTGGCAGGAATATATGTTAAACTATTGTAAAGAAAATCAATGAACTTATTAAGGATATTATTAGAGATCCATATTCTGGTATAGGAAACCTGAAAAATTAAAATATAATAAAAAAGATTTATATTCCAGACGAATTAATTTAGAGCATAGATTATTTTATCATATAGAAAATGATAATTTAATAATTACTTCTTGAAAATACCATTATAATAAAGAATAAATTATATTAATTAATTTTATTTTCAGAAATTATTTTTTTATTTTTATCACTTATTTTCAAACAAGTTTATAAACTTATAACTTTTGTAAACTTGATATAGCATAATAGCAAATGAGGTTTAATAAATGAAAAATATATTATATAACGAATATTTTGTTTTGATTATTGTTACTATTATTTTAGTTATTATTTTTAAACTTTTAATGAAAAATAAATACCGTCCTTATTTTGAAATAAAGGATATAACTTTTACCATACTTAAAGATAAGATTAATAATATATACATATACTGCAATAAATTTGAAAATATTGATGAGGGTATACATTATTTGTATAGAGGAAAAATGTTTATAAATAATGCGGATTTATTTGGTATTTATGAAATTAGAGGAAACAGCAGTAAAATAGAAGTTTTTGATTATGATTCTAAAGAAGAGTTTAGAAGTTCGCAAATAAAAAATATTGCCGAAATCAATTTAAAAACAAATTTAAAAAATAATAATATTTCAAAAGCAGAATATATTATGGAGATTAATTCCAAAAAAATAGAAAGCGTTTTTGAATTAATAAATGAACCTAAAATAAATATAAAAAACTTTAATATAAACGGATTTGGATATTTAAAAAACTATGGAAAAATAACCATAATTCTTAATTATTTATTCAATTTTTATTATGCATTTATAGACAATAAAGAAAAGATAAATTTTGATATTAATGGCGAATCTAGTTTTTCAAAAGATTTTTAGTATAAAAAAGAAAATGAACTTTCAGATGAAATTAATTCATTTTTGAAAAAAGTTCCTGTTTATGAATTAAAAAAATATTTTATTAAAATTAAAGATTTATATGCTTTTAATATATTATACCTTGATGGAAAAACTATTTGTATTTATAAAAGACTTGTAAAAATAGATGATAGTAAAGAAATTATAATAAATAATGTTTCTCTTATTTATGATTTGAATAATCAAAAATTGATAAGCCCTTATCTTAAAGACTTGCTAAATGATTGTGAAGAATTATTAAAAAAATATAATGCCCCTAAAGATTTTTATTCTAATATAGATAGTTTAATTTTTGGTGTAATAGATTCATTTATTATAATAATGAAAGAAAAAGACTACGAAAAAATATTTATTGATTATAAAAATATAAAAGAGTATATAAATAAAGAGCATTATTTGGCTTATTTATTTAATTAGTAAATCTGCTAAGTATAATGGTAGCTAATAACAAATATATTGCAGTTCCACTTATATCGCATATAGAAGTAACTAGCGGAACACTACTTGTAGTAGGATCTTTTTTAAATTTCACAAATAAAAATGGAAGGCACAAACCTATTAAACTTCCTATAATAACAACCAATATCATAGCCAATGATACAACTAATGCTATCATATACCCACCTCTAAAAATAGCAATCAATGAAACTGCCGCACTCATAGTAAGTCCTAATATAGCAGAAACAAGTATCTCTTTACCCAACATAAAAAGCCAATCACTTTTTTTTACATCGCCTACAGATAAACTTCTTATTATAAGTGTTGAAGACTGAGCTCCTGCATTTCCAGCACTATCTATAAGTAAAGGCAGAAAAAATATCAAAGAAACATACTGGCTTATAGTCTCTTCAAACATTCCTATAACATAACCAGATACAATATTAACAAATACCAATATAAAAAGCCAAGATATTCTTCTTTTATAAAGTATAAAAGGATTAGCCTGCTTTATATTACTATCAAAATCATCATCTATACTTATAGCCCCCAATTTGTGAAAATCCTCTGTGTCCTCTTCTTCTGCAATATCAAATATATCATCTATAGTAACAATACCAATCAAAGCATTTTTAGAATCTACTACAGGTATATATAGCAAATCATATTTTCTTCCTACCCTAACAGCTTCCTCTTGATCAGAATATACAGATAAATATATTATATCAGTATGCATAAGACTTTCTATTTTATCATCTTGACTTGCAAATAATAAATCTTTTAATAAAATATACCCTATTAAAGTACCTTCTTTATTAACAACATATATAACTTCAAAAGTTTCAGAATCTTTTCCATGTTTTCTGATATAATCTAAAGTTTGCTTAACTGTATAATCAGGTTCTACATCTATATACTCAGGCGTCATTATACGTCCGATACTGTCTTCAGGATATACTAATAATTGCCTAGTAATATTTAAATCCTGCTCACCCATCAAAGAAAATATCTTTTTAGTAATGTCAGCAGGTATTTCCTCAAAAAGAGAAGTTCTGTCATCAGGACTCATATCATGAATAAGCTCTTTAAGCTCATTATCATTCATAGAAACTATGATTTTTTCCTGTTCTTCTGTCTCAAGTTCAGAAAATACATAAGCTGCCGATTCTCTAGATAAAAGCCTGAAAACAATACTCCTATCCCTATCATTATCTAATATTCTTATAATATCAACTATCTCCGCTGCATGCATTTCACAGAGCAGATATTTAAGCTTATCCCATCTTTGATTTTCTATTATGTTTATAATTTCTGTATATTCTTTATTTTCTAACATATTTTTTTTATTTTATATATATCAATTCTTTTATTATTATTATATAATAGATATTATATAATATAATAAAAAAAATCCAATATTATAAAAAATAAAGGAGTTATTTTAATATGGCTGATATAAAAAAAATCGGGGTATTAACAAGCGGAGGAGATGCTTCAGGAATGAATCCTGCCATAAGAAGCGTAGTTAGAACAGCAATAGCCAATGGTTTGGAAGTAATGGCAATCAAAGAGGGTTATCAAGGACTTATGTATAATAATGTATATCCAATGACTGCTGGAAGTGTTGGAGGTATTATCAATCATGGCGGTACTATGCTATTTTCTGCAAGATCTCCAGAATTCCAAACTGAAGAAGGTATGAAAAAAGCTGCAGATAATATGAGATATCATGGAATTGATGCCTTAATCGTAATAGGCGGAGATGGAACATATAAAGGAGCTTTAGACTTTTATAATCATCACCCTGAATTTCCTATAGTTGCTATACCTGGCACTATAGATAATGATATATTCGGTACTGATTATACTATAGGTTATGATACCGCTGTTAATGTAGCGATGGATGCTATAGATAAGTTAAGAGATACGGCTACAAGTCATGGCAGATGCTTTGTTGTAGAGGTTATGGGTAGACATGCTGGTTATATTGCTTTGGAAGTAGGTATAGCTTCAGGTGCAGAGGATATATTAATACCTGAAACTACTACTGATTTGGATAAAATAGTAGAAGAATTACAAATTGCTAAAAAAAGAGGTAAAAAATCTTCTATTATCGTAGTTGCTGAAGGTGATGAATCAGGTGGTGCTATGGAAGTTGCTAAACAAATTGAAGGTAAAACAGGTTTTGATACACGAGTTACTATATTAGGACACATGCAAAGAGGCGGTTCTCCTACTTCAAGAGAGCGTTTAATGGCTGCTAGATTCGGTTATATTGCTGTTAAGGCTTTATTAGAAGGAAAGAAAAATGTAGCTGTAGGTATTTGGAAAGGTGAATATACTTATACTCCTCTAACTGATGCAGTTAAAAAAGTACCTAAAGTTGATCCTATAGATTTAGCATTATGCAGAACACTTGCTATATAATAATATAAAGGCTATAATTTTATTATGATAGAAAATAAATCCATTTTAGGAATAAGAATAGATAACTTCAAAGACAATATTGAAGAAATACTTGATTACCTTAAATATGGAAAAAATGTATTAATAATATCTTTGGATGTGCATCAATTACTGAAAATAAGATATAATAAAAAATTGAAAGAAATAATTAAAAATGCTTCTTTAGTAATTGCTGCACATCCATCTATAGCCAAAGCATATAAATTTATCCATAAAGAAGAAATTAATTATATCAATGAATTTATTCTCTTTTCAAAGATAATGGATTATATAGAAAATAAAAATATGTCTATGTTTTTATTCGGAGATGAAGAGAAATACTTTTTTACTATTTCAGAAAAAATTAAAAAGATTTATCCAGGAATTTATATGCTTGGTAATTATCAAAATACTAAAAATAAAGAAGAATTGGATAAGGCTTTCATAGGATTCAAAAAAATAGAGCCTGATGTATTTCTTATACATATGGGATTAAAAAAATCTTTATATTGGTTTAATAATAATAAGCAAAATTTAGAAATGAAATTTTGTATACCTTTTAAAAAGCCATTGGATAGTTTTGCTGGTAAAATTAAGCCTCCTAGTATGGAAATACTAAATAAAGATAGAAATGAAAGATTCTTCCTCAAAAAAAATATATTTAGAATATTTTTATATTTTAACTATACTAGATTTTGGATATTGGTTTTCTTTGAAAAAATAACTTCTAAAAAAAATAAATAAAATAAATAATATTTATTAAAAAAATTTACATTCTTTGATGAAAGCTTTGATATAATTTTTCATACGGTATCAAATTGCTATATAGAATATGTTAGCCATGTATGGAAGGAATACTACAATGTTTTAAAAAACGAAAGTATTCTTATGTCAGGTTTTGATAAGGTATTAATTTTTTATTTAATGAAAATGAAATAAAAAAGAAACTTCTGTTTAATCCATTAAAAGATTAAGCATTATTAAATAAATCCATTGAAAATAATGACAGCATACAATTCTCTCATACAGCCGAAGAACAAATCAGAGAACAATTAAAAGCAGGATTTAAAATTATAAATATTTATTAAGATACCAATGGATATGGCTTACTTCATGAATATACCTACTTATTGGGCAACCTTATCTCAAAAGTTATTTAATTTATAGTAAGTAATGTTTCCTGTAAAGCCTGCATATATTCTCTAGCCTTTGATGCATTAGGATTAGAAGGATATTCTGATATAAAATTATCCAAAGCCTTATATGAATCTGCATATCTACCAACTTTGAAATATGATAATCCTATATAAAGCAAAGCTTCAGCATCTAAAGTATAAATATTATTAAGTCTTACTTTATTATAATAATCTATTGCTCTATTATAATTTTTTTCATTATAATAAGACTGTGCTATTCTAAATAAAGCATTTTCTGCATGCTCTGTTCTAGGGAATAATTCCGCTATTTTTGTATAATACATTCTTGATTTTGTATAATTAGTTTCTACAAAAGTTTTATGGGCCATTGCAGGTACTTGTATTAAATATGTTCTAACAACCTCATCATAATATACACTTGTTTTATTATATTTCAAGAAATCTTCATAAGTTTCAAAAGCTCTATCATATTCATTCATATTGAAATAAACTCTTGCCCTTCCAAGTACAGCTAATTCTCCGTCATATCTTAAAAAATAACTTAATGCCTCTCCATATTTCTTTTGCAAAAATAATTGATATCCATATTGTATATTTATTTTTGAAGCTATATCTGAATCCGATGCCTTTAAATTTTCCTGCAATTTGGACATTATATAAGGGTCAGCATGATTTTCTAATCTTGCTATATCAGCATAAGCTAAAATTGCATTTGTAGAATATACTGAGAAATTTGTATTATTAATAATACTAGTAAGTCTCTCTTTGGCCAAAGAATATTTTTTTAACTTTTTTAAAGAGTCAGCAACCATAAAATATGATTCTGCTATATTATTAACAGGTCTTGTTCTGCTATCTATAGACAAATATTCATTTAAATTATTAATAGCCTCTTGATAATTTTCTATTTCATAACTTCTCTTCCCCTTTTGAAAATATCTCTCTGGAGATGATAATGCTGCTACCTTAGTGATAAATACACCGCCTAATATTGCTACTATAGTGATAACTGATGCCAAAACGGCTGCATAAGTCTTCATAAAATCTATAAACTCCAATTATAAATCACTTAAAACTTGATTAATCCAAAAATTAACTTCTTTCGTATTATAAGATTTTATACGATTAAAAACATCTAATGAACTTTTCTTTTGTCCCATATTCTTATAACACTTTCCAAGAAGCATATTAATATCATAGTACAAAGTTCTATTAATATTTCTTCTAGATACAGGCTCCAATATAGAGGCTGCTTTAGAATAATTTCCTCTTTTAAACTCTGCCAATGCTCTATTATATTCATTTTTATAATTACTATAATCACTGCTGCTGCTATTTCTGGAATTTCCATTTTTTACTGTATTATTTGTAGATGAATATGTATTAGTAACAGCATATGTATTAGTAACAGCATACATATTAGTAAAAGCATATGTATTAGTTAATGAATAAGTATTCGTAACTGAATATGTATTGGTTACTATAACAAAATTAGTTACATAATTCAAATTATTAGTAATATTTTCTATAATTTCAATATTATTAGAAGTATTATTTGTAGTTATATTGATGTTATTATTTGTATCTATATTATTATAATTTAAATTATTTGTGCTTATTCCATTAAATGATATCGAAGAAGTATCAACATTTTCTTTACCATTGTAAAAACTCAAATCATCTATATATGAAACTACAGCATAATAATATGTAGAACTAATTATAGGTCTATCATATACAATATATGTTTTGGAATCATTAGTTGCCTTTATATAATCTACTATAGCAGAATCTACAAAAGATGATTTACCTATTATAGGACTTTTACTTCTATATACATAATATATTAAATTATCATCTTTTATTCCTTCCCATTGTATTGATAATACATTACTATTGGTATCTGAAGATGAAACTTTCATTTTAGTTACAAATCTTTCAGCATTAGGAAGATTATTCAAAAAATTTTCATCATAATAATAGTTAGATGAAGTTTGAGTATATAAAGCATTAATTGATACATAAAAAAACATTATGCCTATAAATGCAAATATTAAATAAATACCATTTTTTTTATTCTTTATTTTCTTCATACAATTATCCTGTATATTCTATAAAAATTCTCGGAAATAATATATATAAAATTTAATATACTGAAACAGTTGAAAATACCAATAAATTATTAAAAAAATAAAAAAGCTGGAAAATTAAATTCCCAGCTTATAATTTATTAAAATATATTTATGATTATATTTTTTCCATAGCTATAGCAACTAAAAAACCAACACACATAGATATAACAGTGCAAACAAGTGTAGAAATACTTAAAGATGTAATATTAGGCCATAAACTCAAAAATGATACTATTATGATTCCAAGTACAAAACCAAATAAAATAGATTTATACTTTTGAATAAGTACTGTTACAAGTTTAGATATTGTAAAGATTCCTATAACTACACCAACTCCTAAAAAGATTAAAGGTATCAAAAGCTGCAAATTAAAAGTATCCAAAAATGAAGATATAAAATTGGATATATTTTCATATTCTCCTAAGATAAGAAGTAATAAAGAACCTGATATTCCTGGTATTACCATAGCAACAGCAGCAGCTATCCCACATAAAAATAATTTTATACCATAAAGTATAGAAAAATTACCAGAATAAGTTGTTTCTCCTACAGGCTTATTTATATCAAAATATACAAATATAGCCATAATAAAAGCACCTATAAAAAATGCTATAAAAACTTTGAAATTAAACTCTTCTACAGTTTTAGTTATAAATGGGAAAGAACCCAATATAAGCCCAACAAAGAATATTTTTGTAGGTATAGGATAATAAGTAAATGAATAATTAATAAGTTTTAAAAATAATACTATAGAAATAGCAGCACCAAAAGCAATAGGAATTAATACTTTGAGACTTTCTTTAATCTCGTCCCATTTTAATTTTATTAATGCATTAGGCAATATAGATATAGCATATGTTAATTTTTCATATATTCCAAGTACAAAAGCTATAGTGCCTCCTGATACTCCGGGTATGGCATTGGCAATACCTATAGCCATTCCTTTTATAAAATATGATATATAGTTTCTCATGATTTCCTCTTAAATTATTAAAGATTTTTATAAAAAATTATATTAAGAAAGATAAATAAAATATGATAAAAGAAAAGTTAAAATAACCATGAATATATAATTCATGGCTATTATTAATAATATAATTAGCTTATAACAGCAACTATTTCAACTTCTACTAAAGCATCTTTAGGTAAAGATTTTATAGCAACAGTACTTCTTGCAGGAGGATTTTCTGGGAAATAAGTAGCATATACTTCATTAAAAGAAGCAAAATTAGACATATCAGTTAAAAAACAAGTAGTTTTAATAATATTAGACATAGTTAAATTTTCTGACTCTAAAAGACCTTTAATATTTTCCATTACTCTTTCTGTTTGTTTTTTAATATCGTTTTCTGCAATATCTCCGCTTACAGGATCCAAAGGTATTTGTCCTGATGCAAAAATAAAATTACCGCTTTTTACTGCCTGAGAATAAGGACCTATAGCCTGTGGAGCTTTGTGAGTTTTAATAATCTTTTTATCCATATATCGATTCTCCTTTTTATCTATAATATTAATTTTTTTTCGCTTTTTTATTATGTTAATTATAATTAACTTTTGGTAAAATATCAAGTAATTTATATACTATTTTTTTTATTTATGATCTATATTTGACAATAATTAAAATTATAATAATATTATTAAATATTATTATAATAGGTTTAATAAATATGATAATAAATGCAAAAACAACATTAATAGGTCTATTTGCTTCGCCTTCAAAACATAGTATATCACCAACTATGCATAATGAAGCTTTTAATAAATTAAATCTCAATTATGCATACTTATCTTTTGAAGTTGATAAGAATAATTTGAAAGACGCTGTAAATACAATAAAAACTCTAAATATGAGAGGGGCTAATCTATCAATGCCTAATAAAAAAGAGGTAATAAAATATTTAGATAATATTTCAGAAACAGCAGAACTTACTCAAAGCGTAAACACAATAGTTAATTATAATGGTATACTTACAGGATATAGTACAGACGGAGAAGGATTTATAAGATCTTTAGAAGAAGAACAGGTATTTATCAAAAATAAAAATATTACTATATTAGGTGCTGGAGGAGCTGCTATTGCTATAATATCTCAGGCTGCATTATATGGTGTGAAAGAAATATATGTATTTAAAAGAGATATAAATTGGAATGAGCAGAAAAAAATTATAGAAAATATTGCTGATAGAACCAATTGCTCTATAACTTTACACTCTTTGGAAGATAAAAAAACATTAAAAACAAAAATAGAAAATAGCTGTTTATTAATTAATGCTACAAGTGTAGGTATGAAAGAAGATATTTCATTGATAGAAGATGCATCTTTTTTTAGAAAAGATCTTATAGTAAGCGACTGTATATACAGCCCTCCAAAAACAAAACTTCTTAAAATAGCAGAAAGAGAAGGATGTAAAATTATTAATGGTATGGGTATGTTATTATATCAGGGTGCTTTGGCTTTTGAACTTTGGACTAATGAAAAAATGCCTGTAGAACATATAAAAAATATTATATTTAAATAATAAAATTACTATAAAAAGTGTATGCGGAGAAAATGATATATGGAAAATATAGTAAAAATAAAAAATGTAAAATTAGGTGATGGAATTCCTAAAATATGCATACCTATAGTTGAAAAAAATGAAAAAGATATAATTAAATATGTAAAAAAAATAAGTAAACTCCCTATTGATATTATAGAATGGAGAGCTGATTTTTTTATAGATGATATATCAAAATATAATAATGATTTTGAAGATATTATATCATTTTCAAAAGAGATTAAAAAGATCACAAACAAACCTATACTATTTACTTTGAGAAGTTCTAAAGAAGGTGGAAATATTAAATATAATGAAAATATTATAAGATTATATGAAAATATTATAGAAAATAAATGCTTTGACTTGATAGATTTAGAATTATTAACTTTAAAAGAATCTGATTTGAAAAAATTAATAAAATTTTCCAATTCTAATAATATAAAAACTATAATATCAAATCATGATTTCAATAAAACTCCTTCAAAAAAAGAAATAGTAGAAAGAATAAAAAAAATGATAAAATTAAAATGCGATATAGTAAAAGTAGCATATATGCCTAAAAACAAAAAAGATGTTATTACTCTATTAGATGCTTCAAGTGAAATTAAAAATTATCCTATTATAGCAATATCTATGGGGGATATTGGAATTATAACTAGAATATTTGGTTCTGTATTAACATTCGCATCGGCAAAACATTCATCTGCCCCTGGACAAATAGAATCTATGAAACTTAAATATATATTAGATAGTATTTATTAAAAAAATTAAATTTATTTTTAATGATATGACAAAATCTGTCATGAGATTCTACTATAATTAGTAATATAATTAATTATAAGGAGAATCTATAAAATGATAAATAAAAATGAATTGAATAATCTCTATGACTTCTTCAAAAATAATAATATTAGTAAATACATTCATTATAATTATCAAAAATTGTTAAATATAAAAAAATTAGATTTAAGTTCTTTAAAATTAACATATTTACCTAAAGAAATTAATATATTAAAAAACCTCGAAGATTTGGATATATGCAATAATAGTATAGAAGAAATACCTGATACTATATGCGAATTGCAAAACTTAAAATATATTGATATTAGTTTCAATAAAATAAAAAAATTACCTAAAAAAATAATATGCTTACAAAATATAGAAGAAATAGATATCTCTTATAATATATTTAAATCTTTTCCTAAAGAAATACATTTTTTTAAAAAATTAAAAATAATGAATCTATCAGGATATTCTCTAAATAATATACCAGAAAAAACATTTAATTTAAATGATTTAGAAGAATTAGATTTCTCAAATAATAATATTAAAACAATACCTAATGAAATCTTAAAATTACAAAATTTAAAAAAACTATATTTAAACAATAATAATATAATGGAAATTCCAGAAAATATATCAAAATTATCAAATTTAAAAGTTCTATCTTTAAAAGGCAATAATATAAAATATATAAATGATAATATAGGAAAATTAATAAATCTGGAAGAGTTTTATTTAAGCAGTAAATATGATATAGAAATAAATAATAGTTTTTATTCTTTAGAAAATTTAAAAAAATTATATTTAGAAGGTAATTTCAAATATTCAGCAAATGATATTTCTAAATTAAAAAAATTAAAATATATATACATCAATAATTTAAAATAAAATATACAAAGAGGTGCATATTATATATACGCACCTCTTTTATAAAAATATATTTTATTTTACAACAATATCTTTAGAAAACCATTTTTCAGAAATCTCAGCGGCTTTACCATCAGCTTTCATTTCATCTAATATTCTATTAATTTCGTCTAAAAGTTTAGCATCAGATTTTCTAAATCCTATACCATATAATTCTTCTGTTAAAGGCGAATTATCCACAACTATAAAAGGGGCTTTTTTCTCTGATATATAGTACTGAGCTGCAACCTCATCTATGATAACAGCATCTATTCTTTTAGCCTGCAAATCTAAAAATGCATTAACATTAACATCATATCTTCTAATTTCTTTAGCACTTTTACTTGAAGGATCAGCCGTCAAAGCTTCATCATTACTTCCAACCTGAACACCTAAAATCTTTCCTTCTAAATCATCTTTAGAATTAATTGTTATATCATCAATAGCTTTTACAATAACAAGTCTATTATTAAGATAAGGTTTTGAAAAATTAATTTGCTGTTTTCTAGCATCATTTATAGTAACTCCATTCCAAAGTACATCAACATCACCTTTATTCAAGCTTAATATAGAGCTGGACCATTCTATAGGTTTTATTTCTAATTGAACGCCGAGTCTTATAGCTACCTCTCTAGCTAAGTCTATATCAAAACCTACTACTTCACCTTTTTCATCTCTAAATCCCATAGGGGCAAAGGTATCATCTAAACCTAAAACAAATTTTCCTGAATCTTTTACTTTCTGCAATGAATTATCATTTTCAGAAACAGTATTTTCTGCATTATTATTGTTGTTGTCATTATTATTGCCGCCACAGCTAATAATAAATGCAGAAATAATCAATAATAAAAAAGTTAATATTCGTTTCATAATTGTCTCCTTAAAATGTTTTGAATATTATTTATAATTTAATAATTAGAATTTTATTAATGTTTGAAAGTGTAGTAATAATTATATTTTAGACATAGACTGCCCATAGTAAAAGAACTCCCTAACACTCTTTCAATTACTGTATATTGTATTACTATTAAAAAAAATGTCAATATTAATAAGGTAAATAATAAAATAAATTTAATTATTTAAATCAAATTTATTTTATTTGTGGAATACCTTATTCAAAAAATCTTTAATTCTATCATTACTTTGATTATTAAAAAAATTATCAGCAGTATCCATAGCAATAATCTTACCACCGTCCATAAATGCTATATTTGTAGATAATTCATGCACAAAACTCATCTCATGACTTACAACTATCATAGTCATTTTTTCTTTTGCAAGCTCTTTTAATACGGTAAGCACCTCTCCTATCAATTCTGGATCCAATGCAGAAGTAGGTTCATCACAAAGAAGAATTTCAGGTTTCATAGCTAATGCTCTGGCAATTGCAACTCTCTGCTTCTGTCCACCTGATAATTCATTAGGATAACTGTCTTTTTTATGTTTAAGTCCTACACTATCGAGAAGTTTTAAAGCTTCTTCTATAGCCTCATCTATATTTTGCTTTTTTACTATAATAGGAGCTTCTATAATATTTTCCAATGCTGTTTTATGAGGAAATAAATTAAAATGCTGAAATATCATGCCTATTTTTTCCTTGCGTTTCATAAAGTCAGAATGCAAAATATTTAATGCCTTCTCCCCTTCCCTTTTACAAAATAAAACTTCATCATCTATATAAACCTCTCCGTAATCAGGTTCTTCTATCTGTATAATGTTCCTTAAAAGAGAGCTTTTTCCAGCCCCTGATGGTCCTATAATAGAAAGTATATCCCCTTTATTAACTGTGAATGATACTCCGTTTATAGCTGAAGTACCTTTATAATGTTTTTTTATGTTTAGAACTTTTAAATTAGTTTCTGATGACATACTTTTTCTCCAATTGTCTGAATACAAATACAAGAACAGAAGTAAATAATAAATATATAATACCTGCTATTAAAAATGGAAGAAGTTTATAATCCCTTGTTAGTATCTGTCTAGCATGAAGCATCAAATCGCCTATACCCAAAACTATAACTAAAGCTGTATCTTTTACCAAGTTAATAGCTTCATTAGATAATGGAGGAAGAACTCTTCTTATAGCCTGAGGTAAAATTATCCTAGTCATAATCTGCCTGTAACTAAGATTAAGTGCAAAGCCTGCTTCATACTGTCCTTTCTCTATACTTTCAATACCAGCTCTGAATATCTCCATAAGATAAGCTGAATAATTAAAAACAAAAGTTATTGCTGCAGATGTAAATGCAGGAAAAGCTATCATATTATTAGTCATAAGAGGAAGTCCATAATAAAAAAAGATAAGCTGAAGTATTAATGGAGTGCCTCTAAATATCCAAGCATATATATCAAAAATATATCTCACAAATTTTGGAGAACTAAATTGTAAAGCAGCAAAAATCATAGATAAAGGCAAAGAAAATATTGCTGTTACAAAATATAAAGATAAAGTTGTATATGTTCCCTTAAGTAAGTACAAAGTAGTAGATATTACATAATCCATAAATAAAACCAACAATTCATAATAATTTTGAAGTTATTAAGCTAGCATTATAATACTATTTATAAAAATATCAATAAAAAAAGATTTTAGATTATGGTTTTTCATATTATATGCTAATATTTTTGGTCTTGACAGTAAAATATATTTACACTAATAGCAAATTTATAAATATCAAAAATAATCTATGAATTGATAGGACAAAAATTTGATGATTAATAAATAGTGATTATTTACTGAAAAATACTAATAAAATATGGAATTAAAAAACTTCCTCTTTTTTTATTTCAAATAATATTTTTAATTAATTTATAAGCATATAAAAATTGTTATTATGATATAAATAAAGAATGTCATTTAAAATTTCAATTCACTCATTATTTATAAAATAAAAAATTAAATTTGATTATTGATTTTATTTTATAAATAATATATTTTGTATTAAATTATTTTAAAGGTAATGATTATGCTTTCATTAGAAGAAATTAATAATATAGTAGATAAAAATTATAATAAAAAATTTGATAGAACAACTTCATTCATAGATGATGATTTAATATCAAATGTATATATAAAAGATAAAAGTTCTTTAGTATCATCTAAAGTAATAAGATATATTTTAGGGGAGTATTTGGATATTAAAGAGGCTTATAGATTAAGAAATGCTGATATTATATGTAATTCATTAAACAGAGATAGTTTAAATGAAGCACTTGAAAATGTATATAGAAATTGGAATGAGGATAATAAAACCAAATCAATACTTTATCCGTACTGCATATTTGCAGATAATATACAACTTGATAATTTATATAAAAGAGCCAAAGATATTGCAAGCACAAGATTTAAATTGGCAAGCACTATGTTTGAGGCTATTGCTTTGAGCGGCAGTAAAAAGGGACTAGGACTTGTTTATGAGGCTTCAAGAAAATTCAAACAAGCAAGCATAAAGAATACATGCTCATATATTTTAGAGGATATTACTAAAAAGCTTGGAATAAGTAAAGAGGCTTTTGCTGATAAGATTATACCAGATTTTGGTTTCAATAAAGAAGGAATTAGAATCATAGAAGGTGATGATAAAAAAATCAAAATAACTTTAAAATCAGACTTTACTATATCTATATTCGATGAAATAAAAAACAAAGAATACAAGACTCTTCCTAAAGATTTTCCACCTGTTCCTAAAAAGGAATTATCAAAATTAAAAAGCGAAATCAATAAAATGCTTAAAACTCAATCGGAGCGTCTACAATTAGTATTAATGGACGGCAGGAAATGGATTTTAAAAGATTGGAAGGAAATATTTTTTGACAATCCTTTCATGAAGGCATTTGCTGTTAAGCTTATTTGGGGAGTATATGATAAAGATGATAAATTATTAAACAGTTTCAGATATATGGAAGATGGTTCATTTAATAATGCTGATGATGAGGAAATATCAATAAATGATGATGTTTTAATAACTTTATTAAGTCCTATGGAAACAGATAAGACTACCATAGAGAAATGGAAGAATCAGCTTACAGATTATGATATAGTTCAGCCTTTCAATCAATTATCATTAGAAACTAAAGAGGATTTAATATCAAAAATACCTGAAAGTACAATAGTAGGAAATATTAAGAGTGCTGTTCAGAAATTAGGTATGGATAAAAATGATGGTGATGGCGGATTCATAGATGGTTTCTCATTATACGATTCTTATAAAAAAGCTGAAATATACATTGAACTTTCTAATTTCTATTATGGTTCAGGAAATAATGATACTACTGATATAAAGATACATTTTAGAAATGCTGATGAGAGATTTGAGTACGGAGCTTATTTGATATTGTCTGATTATTTAAAATAAATTTTATATCATTATTAACGCACGGTAAATTAAACATTATATATCATTGAAATTATAATTAATATAGAATCTTAATCTTTAACACCCATTAATCGTGCGTTTAATAAAGTCACAAAATTTAAACATCACTGGGGCTGTTTATATTTCTAATTAGACCATAAAAATAATTAAATTTTATATTTCTAAATTAAGTAGTTTTGTATTATTTTTCTTTTTACTGTTATTTCAGCTGCCCAACCAATTTTTGATAAATTTTCTTCTTCATACCGCCCTTATAATTAATAATTTTTGTAATCTCATAAAGAACAACAGCACCTACTTTTAAAATTTCTAAAAAATCATCATAATTGCAATTACTTAAAAGACCTTTATTTTAATAACATGCATTATTTATCAAATAATCAATACTTACAAATTTTTCTACTATTTTATCTGTAAATGATTTTATATATTTTTCATTGTCTATAGTAGCATTTATAAACAAGCATTCTCTCACAATTTCTTTTATTTGTTTATATACTTTTAAACCATTTTCATTGTCTTTACCTATCAGTTAGCATCCCTATTATAATACAAACTTTATTTTTTATTTTTATCTCTGTTATTTAAAATTATAAAATTAAGTTTTCTGATGGACATTGCAGTAATATTACAGTTGGTGCATATTTCTATAAATAATGAACCTATAATAATGGCTCTTTTTTATTTTTTTCTTCATTCTGTGCTTTATCCAAATAATAGAATTTATCAAAATTCAGTATTTGTCTTTTTTATTATTATCAAAGTACAGCCTACGCATTCAGCATCAAGTTTATTTCTCCATTATATTGTATTCATTTCCAAATCGTATAAACATTCAAGTGAAATATCATCTCCCTGCATAGACAGACAGGATAATAGAGAAGTACCTTCAGAATAGTAATTTTTTTTCTCTAATACTTTTTTGATATATCTTTCAATTCTATTAATAATAAAAAAATTAATAAAAAAGAATATAAATTCATAATTAATAATTAGAAATATTATTAAAATTAAGTATAATAAAAAACTAATAATAACAGGTATAGCATTAATGAATTATATAGGAAGCAAATTATCACTATTAGATTTTTTATATGAATCAATTACTTCTATAATAGATGAAAACTGCAGTACTTTCTGCGATTTGTTTGCAGGAACAGGTATTGTAGGCAGGCATTTTAAATCAAAAAATTTTTCTATTATAGCTAATGATATTCAGTATTATAGTTATGTTTTGAATAAGCATTATATAGAGAATAATAAATATTTATCTTTTAAAAATCTTAATAATGAAATTGATAATTTAAAAAGAAAAAATATAAAAGAAAAGTATTCAATTGTATGCGAGTATTTGAATAATATACCTTATACAGAAGGATTTATTTATAATAATTATTCTCTTGGAGGCACTAAAGATAAAGAGCATAATAGAATATACTTTTCAGATGAAAATGCTATTAAATGCGATACTATAAGAATAAAAATAGAAGAATGGTTTCAAAATAAAAAAATAAATAAAAATGAATATTATTTTCTTCTAGCTAGTTTGCTTGAAAATATAGATAGATGTGCAAATACTGCATCTGTATATGGAGCATTTTTGAAAGCTATAAAAAAAACCGCTTTAAAAACTTTTGAATATAATCCATTGGAAATAGTTACAAGTAATAAAAAGCATAAAGTATATAATGAAAATGCCAATGAATTAATAGAGAATATTGAAACTGATATTTTATATTTAGATCCGCCTTATAACAGAAGACAGTATTCTGATAATTATCATATGCTTGAAACTATAGCAAAATACGATAATCCAGAAATAAAAGGAAAAACTGGACTTAGAAATGACAGGATAAAATCTCTATACTGCAGTAGATATGATGTTTATAAAATATTTGAAGATTTGATAAATAAAGCAAATGCTAAATATATATTTTTAAGCTATAATAATGAAGGGTTATTATCATTAAATGATATAAAAAGGATAATGTCTAAAAAAGGAGAGTATGGATTATTTAAAAAAGAGTATAGCAGATTTAAAGCAGATAGTAAAAGATATAATTCAACTTCAAAAATATTTGAATATTTACATTATATTATAGTTAAATAATACAAAAACAATCAATATCTTGAAAATATTATATTTATTTATTATAATTAATAATTAATAGTAAATATTTTACTTGATATTATACTTTATAGTTTTATTAATTTAGTTATTTAAAAGGATATATATGGCAAGAGATGAAGATGATTTTATTTTTCAAAAATTAAGACAGAATATACAAAGAAATTTCCCAAGAGAAGATGATTTCAATAATAATTTTAACAGACATATAGAAAATACTTATTCAAATAAAGACAGTTTAATAATTTTAGAAACAGAAAGAAATATAGACAAAATAAAAAATTTCTCTCAAAAAATAGATGATCCAGAACTAACACCTGCTTTAAAAGAAATGATAAGCATATTAAAAGAGATGGCAGATTATTCTAAATCCAATAAAGAAGGGGAAAAGAAATTAGAAAAAATAAATGAATATCATCTTCCTACAGCTGTAAAAATGCTCAATTCATATATAGACTTCTGCAATTTTCCCGTAAAAAATGCTAATATGGAAAAAACGGCACAGGAAATAGAAGATGTTATAATAAAATTAAATGGAGCATTGAAAAAAATGCTTGTAGAGATGAATCAGAATAAATTAATAGATATAAATAGCGATATAGATGTATTAAAAAACATGCTTGATAAAGATGGTTATTAATAAAAAAATTAAAAATTGGAGAGATTTTATGGAAAATAATAACTTAGAAAATAATCAACAGCCTAATAATATTCAAGACCAGAATATTGTAAATGCCCAGCCAGTGCAACCAAATGCAATGCCTAATAATATGAAAGTGCAAAACTTTGTAAATGCACAGAATTATCAGCCTCAGAATTCAGCACAGCAAGTATTTAATGATATTAAAAATGTTTCAAATAATCAATTTACACCTGAGAATTTGGCAAAAATAAATGAAGTACAAAATAGTATTAATTTACAGGACTCAGTATCTATAATGTCTTATGGATCAGCAGCTCAAAATAAAATGATACAGTTTTCTGAAAATACTTTAAGCAATGTTATGAATAAAGATTTAGGCGAAGTAGGAGATGCTATTACTGATGTTATAACAGAACTTAAAGGTTTTGATATAGAAAATGAAACTAAAGGAAAAGGTTTATTGGGATTCTTTAAGAAAGCCACTAATAATATTACTAAATTAAAAACTAAATATACTAGTGTAGAAGCTAATATTGATAGTATTGTGAAAAATCTAGAAGCACATCAAAGAAATCTTCTAAAAGACATAAGTATTTTAGATCAAATGTATAATTATAATCTAGAATATTTAAAAGAACTTGAAATTTATATAGAGGCAGGAAAACAGAAACTTAATCATTTAATGACTAATGAAATACCTGCTTTAGAATCAAAGGCTATTGCAAGCAATATTGCTGAAGATGTACAAATGGCTAGAGATCTTAAAGATTTGGCTAATAGATTTGAAAAAAGAATACATGATTTAGAGCTTACAAAGACAATTTCTATACAAACAATACCTCAAATACGTTTGGTTCAGAATAATAATGTTATAATGGCAGAAAAAATTCAATCAACTATAACAAATACAATACCGCTTTGGAAGAATCAAATGGTTCTTGCTATAGGGCTTCATCATTCTAATGAGGCAGCAAAAGCACAAAGAGCAGTTACTGACACTACAAATGAGTTGTTAAGAAAGAATGCTGACATGCTTAAAACTTCTACTATAGAAACAGCTAAAGAATCAGAAAGAGGAATTATTGATATTGAAACTTTAAAACATACAAATCAGCAGTTAATATCTACTTTAGATGAGGTTATGAAAATACAGACTGAAGGCAGAGAAAAAAGAAGAGCGGCTGAGTTAGAACTTAGAAATATAGAAAATGAACTTAAAACAAAAATATTGAATATATCTAGAGAATAAATTTTATTTTCTAATAAAAGCAAAAAGTTCATCCGTATATTCTTTATATAGATGAGCTTTTTTTATTACATAGTAAAAATTAATATCATTTTAATAAACACATAGATTTAAAACTTTCTTTTACTATATTTATTCTTTTATATAAATCATCAGAACTTATATTATCAATATTCAAAGCAAATACATATATATTATTATTTTCTTCAAGCCACCCCACAAACCAGCCAATAGGTTCTGTTATCATATTTTCAGCATCGGCTAATCCTGTTTTACCATGCAAAATATAATTATCGGTTTTTTCTAAAATTGTAATATCTGAAA
Organism: Brachyspira sp.; assembly: GCF_029258575.1. Classification (GTDB taxonomy): domain Bacteria; phylum Spirochaetota; class Brachyspiria; order Brachyspirales; family Brachyspiraceae; genus Brachyspira. Next base: position 30,032 of record NZ_JARHYI010000147.1, read on the forward strand.
CAGCCCTTTGTATTTCTTTAGAATACGGAAGCTCATTTTTTGCTAATTTAGTCAATAGTTTAACTTGCTCCAAAGCACTTATTTCTAAAGGTCCTTCAAGCCAAAAGTATCTACACTTTCACCTATATTTTTATTGCCGTAATCAAGTTTTTCTATATTTTCTTTCATTTTCTCAATGCCTATTCTTCTTGCCAACTCTTTATATGCTGGTACTTAAGAGTTTTTAATTGCATATCTCAAATTAGAGTCTTTAGCCCAAGATTCAAGAAAAACTTTTTCCCCATTATATTTATAAAATACTTCATCAACATCTTTAACAGCTTTCTCGTATAATCCTATTAAACTGTTAAAAATTTTAAATGTAGATGCAGGATAAAATCTTCGATTAGCTCTTTCTTTATTATGTATTATATATTTATCATCTTTTACATCATATATAACTAATGTACCTTCAGCATTATTTTCATTAAATATATTTTCTATCAATTGATTTTCTTCTGAAGTATTTATCTTTTTATTTGACTGAGTTTTATTTTTACAAGAAAACAATACAATTAATATTATTATATATATGACAAATATTTTTTTCATTATAATCCTTTAAAATATATTTATTATAATACTATCATTGAATATGTAATTAGCACATAGGCTTTTAACTAAAATATAATTGCTTAAAATAAAAAATCTCTTTATATTAATTTTTAATAATATTAATTTGTTTAAGATAATTTATTTATATAATCTATTATAAATATAGCAAGTACTATAAAAGGCAGAATATAAGAAACATAAAATCTAGCCCATTTAGGAAATTTCATTCCCTTTCCAGTGTCAGCTTCTTTTATAAAATTATTCCAACCCCAGCCCAATTCTCTTGTACAGAATATAAGTATTATTATTCCTCCTATAGGAAGAAAATTATTACTCACCAAGAAATCAAGTCCATCAGCTATGGTACTTCCCTCTCCTAAAGGTTTTATAAATGATAATAAATTAAAACCTAAAGCGGTAGGCAAACTCAATATAAATATACTTAAAGCAATTATTATAGTAGTTTTTTTACGAGGCATTTTAGTTTCAGACATAGTAAATGCAATTATATTTTCAAATACCGCTATTATAGTGGTTAATGCCGCCATTGATAAGAATAAGAAAAATAATGCTCCCCAAAGTCTTCCTAATACCATAGAATTAAATATATTAGGTAATGTCACAAAAGCTAATCCTGCACCTTCTCCAGGATTAATACCAAAAGAAAAAGTTGTAGGGAATATAACAAGTCCAGAAAGAATAGCTATTAAAGTGTCAAGCCCTACAACCATAATAGATTCTCCTGTAAGTGAATAGTCCTTATCTATATAACTTCCAAATATAGTCATAGCCCCAATACCTAAACTCAAAGTAAAGAAAGCCTGTCCTATTGCCGCATAAGCTATAGAGAAAAATCCTTTCAATCCTCCGCTGAACATCTTATTAAAATCAGGCAGTAAATAAAATTTTAGACCTTCTTTCGCATTAGGTAAAGTAACAGCTCTTATTATAAGAACAAAAAGTATAAGCAAAAGCAATGTCATCATCACTTTAGTAACCTTTTCAACTCCATTTTCAAGCCCCATCATACATACAAAAGTACCTATCACTATAGATATAGTCATCCATAATACTAAAGTAGAAGGCGAAGCAAGAACAGAATTAAAAAACTCCCCTATTTGCTGAGGATTAAGTCCCTGCAATTTACCAGCAGCCATAAAATAACAGTATGATAAACACCAGCCCGCTATAGTAGTATAAAACATCATAAGAAGCACGCATCCAAATAATTGAACATATCCTATAATATGCCATTTATGCCCATTCTTTTGAAGCACTTTATAGGAACCAGCCAAATCTCTTTTACCAGCCCTTCCCACCGAAAATTCCATTACAAGTATAGGAAGTCCCAATATTACAAGCGAAATTAAATAAAGTAAAACAAAAAGAGCTCCACCATACTTTCCTGTAATATAAGGAAATCTCCATACATTACCAAGACCTATAGCACATCCTGCCGAAACTAATAAAAATCCTAATCTACTTGAAAGTTTTTCTCTGTTATTATCATGCATAGTTACACACCCATTAAAATTATTAATATATTATTTAGACATTATCAAATTATTTATATAATTAGTATATATATTCAAATCATTACTATTTTCTATTAAAATAAATTCAACTCTTCTATTTTTTTCTATATCTTTATACTCACTTAGCAAATCCTGAAGTCCGTAATTAGTTAATTTATTGAAACTTCCATTTGTTATAGCTAAATATACATTATATGAACGACTATAAGATAAATCATCAAGATCTCTCCTGTTATATAGGTATAATATATCCTTTCTATCATTACCATTTATAATTTTTTTTTCTTCATCACTACTCATATGCCCTTCTATAATGATATTCATAACATTGGAGTTTTTAGTTATATTTCCTATATATTTCAAAGTCTTTGAATATTTTTTTGAATCTAATGCACTACTATTAAAATCAAAAAAGATTGTATTTGGAACTACTAAAACTTTACCTCTGTCAGTTTTTTTATATTTAATTTCTTTAGGCTTCTTATATGTAGATATTACAATTGCTCCATAAGCATTCAAAGCTATTATCAATATTAAAAATACTATATTTAACTTTTTTATCATACTAAAAAATCCTTTTTCTCACATTGCATAATTATACAATATATATAAAAAATTTAAATATTTTTATATTTGGTAGTTTATAAAAATGACATATTATTTTTTGTTTAAAAAATATGCAGATTAAAAAAAATAATGAAAATTTCATAATAAAATTGACAATAAGAAAAATAGCATTATACTATATAGTAATACTAATAACTTTAAATTTATATAAATATTTTAGAGGAGATTTATTATGGCATCAAAAAAGATGGTTTACTTCTTTGGTAATGGTAAATCTGAGGGAGCTAAAGAAACTAAAGCTCTTTTAGGAGGTAAAGGTTTGGGACTTGCTCAAATGACAGAAAGTAAAGTACCTGTACCTGCTGGATTTACAATAACTACTGAAGTTTGTGATTACTATTCAAAAAATAAGTCATATCCCAAAGGATTGGACAAACTTGTAGAAGAAAATATTAAAAAATTAGAAAAAGCTATGAATGCAGAATTTGGTAATCCTAAGAAACCTTTACTTGTATCCGTACGTTCTGGAGCTGCTATATCTATGCCTGGTATGATGGATACTATACTTAACTTAGGTATCAATGAAAAAGTAGTTGAAGGACTTATAGAAAAAACTAATAATTCTAGATTTGCTTGGGATGCTTATAGAAGATTTATACAGATGTTCGGCGATGTTGCTATGGGTGTTGATCATGATAAATTTGAAGAAATCCTTGATGAAAGAAAAAAAACTATAGCACCTAAAGTAGGAAAACCTGAAAAAGAGGTTAAAGATACTGATTTAGATGTTGAAGAATTAAAAATAGTTGTAGAAAAATATAAAGCTATGTATAAAGAAGAAAAAGGCGAAGAATTCCCAGAAGAGCCTAAAGTACAATTATGGCATGCTATTAATGCTGTATTTAGAAGCTGGAATAATCCTAGGGCTGAAGCATATAGAAAATTAAATGATATAAGAAACCTTTTAGGTACTGCTGTAAATGTTCAGTCTATGGTATTCGGTAATATGGGTAATACTTCTGCTACTGGAGTATGTTTCTCCCGCAACCCTTCCACTGGTGAAAATAAATTCTATGGAGAATTCTTAATTAATGCTCAGGGAGAAGATGTTGTTGCTGGTATTAGAACTCCTCAGGAAATTACATTGGAAGGAAGTTTGGAATGGGCTAAAAATAACGGTATAAGTGAAGAGGAAAGAAAAGAAAAATATCCTTCTCTTGAAGAGGTTATGCCTGATGTATATAAACAATTGGTTAATTATAAAAATCAATTAGAAAAATATTACAGTGATATGCAGGATATGGAATTTACTATACAGGAAGGAAAGCTTTATATGCTTCAAACTCGTAATGGTAAAAGAACTGCTGCTGCTGCTGTAAGAATTGCTGTTGAACTTGCTGAAGCTAAAATCATTTCTAAAGAAGAAGCTTTAATGAGAGTTAATCCTTCTGATTTGGATCAATTACTTCACCCAATGTTTGATCCTAATGCTAAAAAAGTTGCTAAAATACTTGCTAAAGGATTGAATGCTTCACCAGGAGCTGCTGTTGGTAAAGTAGTATTTGCTGCTGAAAGAGCTGAAGCTATGAAAGAGGCTGGAGAGCAGGTTATACTCGTTCGTATAGAAACTAGTCCTGAAGATATTAAAGGTATGAATGCTGCTGAAGGTATATTAACTGCTAGAGGTGGTTCTACTTCACATGCTGCTGTTGTTGCACGCGGTATGGGTAAATGCTGTGTGGCTGGATGCAGTGCATTAGAAATAGATTATGCAAATAAATGCATGAAAGTTGGAGAAGATATAGTTAATGAAGGCGATTATATCTCTATTGACGGTTCTACAGGCGAAGTTATGTTGGGTAAAATAGATACTAAAGACTCTGAAATGTCTGAAGACTTCAAAAAACTTATGCAATGGGCTGATGATAAGAGAAAAGAAAAGAAATTTGAAGTTCATACTAATGCTGACACTCCTCATGATGCTGAAATTGCTAGAAAATTCGGTGCTGAGGGTATTGGTTTATGCCGTACCGAGCATATGTTCTTTAATGCTGACAGAATTAAAAGTGTAAGACAGCTTATACTTGTTGCTGAAGAAGTTAAGCAATTAAAAGAAAAATTAGAAGCTGCTGAAAAAATTGGGGATAAAAAAACTATAGAGGAAATAGAACCTATATACAGAGAACCTAGAAAGCTTTATGATGATGCTTTAGAAAATATTCTTCCTATGCAAAGGGAAGACTTTATTGGTATATTCACTGCTATGAATGGATATCCTGTAACTGTAAGGCTTCTTGATCCTCCTTTGCATGAATTTATTCCTCATGAAGATTCTCAATTACAGGAACTTTCTAACGAAATGAATGTACCTTTTGAAAAACTTAAAGCAATAAGGGATTCTTTACATGAATTTAACCCTATGCTTGGTCATAGAGGCTGTAGACTTGGTATTACTTATCCCGAAATATATGATATGCAGGCTAGAGCTATTATTGAAGCTGCTGTTAGAGTTAAGAAAAATGGTGTAGATGTTCACCCTGAAATAATGCTCCCGCTTGTTGGTACTTTGAAAGAGCTTAAAATGATAAAAGATAGAATCATTAAAATAGCTGAAGAAGTATTTGAAAGAGAAGGTTCCAAAGTTGATTATAAAGTTGGTACTATGATAGAAGTTCCTAGAGCTGCTTTAGTTGCTGATAAAATAGCTACAGAAGCAGAATTCTTCTCATTTGGTACTAATGATCTTACTCAGATGGGAGGCGGTTTCTCAAGAGATGATGCAGGTAAATTCTTAAAAGATTATGTTGACAAAGAGATATATGAAAAAGATCCTTTCCAATCATTGGATCAAGAAGGTATAGGTGAGCTTTTGAGAATAGGTGTTACTAAGGGAAGAGCTACTAATAAAAAACTTATAGTTGGTATATGTGGTGAGCATGGAGGAGATCCTGCTACAGTTATGTTCTGTTACAATATAGGATTAAATTATGTAAGTTGTTCTCCATATAGAGTACCTATAGCAAGACTTGCTGCTGCTCAGGGAATAATAGGCGGTTCTAAATCAGCTAAGAAATCTGTTGCTAAAAAGGCTACTGCTAAAAAAACTACTGCTTCCACTAAAAAAGCAACAACTAAAAAGGTTAATACTAAAACAGCATCAGCTAAAAAAACAACTTCTAAGGTAAATGCTACGAAGAAGACTACTGCTAAAAAAACTCCTGCTAAAAAGACTTCAAGTAAGAAAAAATAACTTAATAAAATATTTATATAAATAGTTCTTAATAAGGGTTTACTTATAAAAAGTAAGCCCTTATTTTTATTAACTTTATATAAGAAATATAATTTTTAGAAATATTATTTTTTAAGATGTATATATTCTTTTTCTCTTTTTGTTACCTTTCCAATAATAGAAGCACAGTCAATACCTTCACGCCATAAATCAGCAAGCATATTTTCTGCATTCTCTTTATTAACACATATAAATAATCCACCTGAAGTTTGAGGATCAAAGGAAAGCATTTTTAAATTATAATCAACATTATTATCTACCAATATATTATCACCTACATAACGCATATTGGTAAAAGCTGCCCCAGGTATACAACCCATATCCAATACTTCATAAGTTTTATTAAACATAGGTAAAGCTGATGTATGAAGTTCTATATTAACATCACTTGCTTTAGCCATTTTATAAGCATGCCCAATAAGTCCGAACCCTGTAATATCGGTTGCACATTTTATATTATATTTATTCATAATAGAACATGCCTTTTTATTTAAAGTTTTCATAGAATCAAAAACATCTTCTATATCACTATCTTTTATAAGTCCCTGTCTCATAGCAGCCAAACAAGCTCCTGTACCAAGAGATTTTGTAAGTATTATAATATCCCCTTCTTCAGCAGCAGAATTGGTAGTAATTTTATTTGGATTAGCAAAACCTATAACAGCCATTCCATATTTTACTGTAGCATCAGTAATAGTATGTCCGCCAACTACCAATACTCCAGCCTCTGAAGCCTTATCCTGACCGCCTTTAAGCATATTGGCAAGTATATTCAAAGAATCATCTTTAGGAAACATAGTAATATTCAAAGCTAATTTAGGTTCTCCTCCCATAGCATAAATATCACTTATTGAGTTGCAAGCAGCAATTTGTCCAAATCCATAAGGGTCTGATATTACAGGAGGAAAATAGTCCACCGTAAATATTAATGCATTATCATCGGATATTTTATATACTCCAGCATCATCGCCTATATCCACATCTGAAAGTAAATTAGAATCAACTTTTATTTGCATAATTGGAGCGAGAGTCTTTTCAAGTAAATCAGGAGGTATTTTGGCAGAACATCCGCCTTCTAAAGCACATGATAATAATTCAATTTGTTCTTTTTTTTCTTCCATTTTTTATTATCCATTAATTTAATCATATTAACAAAAAAATTATATTAATAATATAATAAAATGTCAAATTAAGTTTTTCTAAGCACAACTATAAACTCTTCTGTCATTGTTTTAGATAATATTCCTTTTTTATTGGTAGGAGAATTTTTGGAGGGCATTCTTTTATTACTTATTATTCTTTTATATGTGAATAAATGTTTAAAATTTTCTTTTTCAAAACTTTCAACAATAAATTTATATTTACTTTGTTATAGAAATTTTATTAAAAATATAAAAAAATATCCCAACTGATAATAATAATTAATCAGCCGAGATATTAAATTTATATAAATAATTTTTATTATTCAGCAACAACTGAAATAGTTTTCTTTCCGAATTTGTTAGTATGGAACTTAACATAACCAGAAGCAGTAGCGAAT
>NZ_JARHYI010000154.1 GCF_029258575.1 Brachyspira sp.
AGCCTATATCGCATATAAATAATTCTCCATTCTCATAACATAATAAATTTTCAGGTCTTAATCCTGTAAAAATTATATTAGAATAATAATACTTATTTAATAATTCCTGAAAATCCTTCATTTTTAGATTAAGACTTTTATCAGTTATTTTTTTACTAGGCTTATATTCATAATAAATTATTAAATCCATATAATTATAAAAAATTTCAAAAGGATATAAATAATTTTCTTTCATATTCTTTATTTTATTTGATAATGATATAAAATTAAAATGTATATTATATAAAAAATAATATTTTGGATTTTTTATAATTTTATAGACAAATTTTTTATCTGTATAAACTATTCCCTCTTTACCTTCACCCAAATAAAGCAAATCATCTTCATTAATATTAAAATAGGAAGCTATTTTTGTTTTTGCATCTTTATATGGTATACTATTATCAAATTTTATATAACAATTTATTCTTTTATTTAATATTTTTAAAGCTTCTTCAGGAGAATGAGCTTTATGAATAATATCATCTCTTCTATCATCTAAAGAAGTACCTGCCAATTTTCCAACACAGCCATAATCTCCCAAAACTATAATAAGTTTTCCTAACTTCCAAGCCAATGAAATTTCTATTAATGTTTCCGCTGATCCTCCTATCACTATTAAAGCATCAGCTATAATATTCGCTTCCAATCCAATATATGAATCTTCAATATTACTATTATAATTAGAGGAAATTTTTATAATAGAAGAATCATTATATAATTCAGATTCTGCAGCACCTTTAAAAATCATTTCTGCTGCCTCTCCAAAACATCCGTTTGCAAGAATATATCCATTATCTATTATTAATTTTCCTAAATTATAGGATAAATTTAAAATATTATTATAATCATCATAATTAAATATTCTGCAATATCCTATTACAGCTATTATATTTTTATTCATAACATCACCCTAATAATTCATATAGTTTAATATAATTTATATTAATATATCATAATTTACTTGATAGTCAAATAAATTAAAAAAACACATAAAATAAAATATAAACAAAGAAATAAAAACTCTATATTAATTTGAAATACATATTAATGCTTAATATTGACAAATATATTTTTATTAATATCATTAAAAACAAATATTTATTTTAAGCAGGATATTAATATGATAAATATATTATGTTATGGCGACAGCAACACATTTGGTTCAATACCAAAGGCGAATAAGAGATATTCTATAAATGAAAGATGGACAGGAATATTACAAAATATTTTGGGTAATGATTATAGAATTATTGAAGAAGGTTTAGGCGGAAGAACAACAGTATTCGATGATCCATTTGAACCTGGAAGAAATGGAATAGCATATATAGAAATAGCATTAGAAACTCATAAGCCATTAGATTTAGTTATACTATCTTTAGGTACGAATGATGTAAAGGCACATTTTTCTACTACTTCTAATTTAATTGCTAAAGGAATTAGAAGAATTATATTTAAAATTAGAAATAGCGAAGACCCTATGAATTATAAAAAACCTGAAATTTTATTGCTTGCTCCGCCTCCAATAGGAAATAAAGTTGATATAGTTAATGATTTTTCAGGATTTAATGAAAACTCTGTAAAAATATCTAAAGAATTAGCTGAAAAATATAAATTACTTGCTGAACAAGAAAAAGTTCATTTTTTTGATTTAGGAAGCATAGTACAGGCTAGCGAAGAAGATCAAATACACTTTAATAAAGAATCGCATAAAATAATAGCCGAACATTTATCTAAAGAAATAAAAAATATTTTAATTCATAAAAAATTAATAATCTAAATAATAATAAAAGAAGAGCAGAAATTTTATTTCATACTCTTCTTTTTTATTTTTTATAAGAAATATTTTATTTTACAACTATATTTACAAGCTTTCCTTTGACATAAACAACTTTTATAATATTTTTTCCGTCTGTAAATGCTTTAACTTTTTCACTAACTAATGCCTGAGTTTTTGCATCATCTTCGCTTATATTAACATCAACTTCTATTCTGTCTCTTATCTTTCCGTTTACTTGAAATACTAGTTCAAATGTATCATCTTTGCAGTACTGTTCATCATGATCAACCCAACTTTCTTCAAGTATCATTTTTCCAAAGTTTAATATCTGATAAAGCTCTTCTGTAATATGAGGAGCTATAGGATTAAGAAGTATTAAATACCCTCTTATAACCTCTTTAAACATAGCATAATCATCATTATTATCTAATTTTATAGAAGACATATCATTCAAAAGCTCCATTAAAGCAGCAATTGCAGTATTAAAATGGAATCTGTCTTTTATATCTATTGTAACTTTCTTTATAGTTTTATTGTATTTTCTGAATAATTTTTGTCCTTCTTTTGAGAGATTATTATAATCAAATGATTTTCCATTTTTGAAAGCTTCTTCATCTTTGTACTTTAAGAATAAGTTCCAAATTCTATTTAAAAATCTTGCAGAACCTTTAACGCCTTCATCAGACCATTCTTTATCTTTTTCAGGAGGAGCAACAAACATCACAAATATTCTAACAGCATCAGCACCGAAAAGCTCTATAATCTCAGCAGGATCAACTCCATTAGCTTTAGATTTGGACATCTTTTCCATTTTTACTATTATATCTTCTTTCTTAATGCCGTCTTTTTCATACTCTTTATTATTCATTTGCTCCTGAGTATAGAATTTCTTTAATTCTTTAGCCTCATAGCTGTTAGACAAAACCATACCTTGAGTAAGAAGTTTATTGAAAGGCTCATCTCCTTTAACAAGACCAATATCTCTCATAAACTTGTACCAGAACCTTGAGTATAATAGGTGCATACATGCATGTTCAATACCACCTATATACTGGTCAACCCCCATCCAAGCATTGGTAATATTAGAGTCAAAAGGCATTTTATCATTATGAGCATCTGTATATCTAGCATAATACCAAGAACTACATGTAAATGTATCCATAGTATCAGTTTCTCTTCTTGCAGGAGCACCGCATTTAGGACAGGCAGTATTAACAAATGAAGCAGATTTTTTAAGAGGGTTCTCTCCAACCGTAAACTCTATATCCATAGGCAATGTTATAGGAAGTTCGCCTTCAGACACAGGCACAACACCGCATTTATCACAATGTACAAAAGGAAGAGGATTGCCCCAATATCTCTGTCTTGATATAAGCCAATCTCTAAGTTTGTATTGAACCTGCTCTCTACCGAAACCTTTTTCGGAGGCATACTCTATAGCCTTTTTTATAGCCTCTTTTGAAGAAAGTCCATTCAAAATATCAGAATCAACCACCTTACCGTCCTCAGTATAGGCCTCTGTCATATTCTCAGGTTTCAAAGAATTATCTGCATTCTGTATAACAACTTTTATAGGAATATTATACTTTTTAGCAAATTCAAAGTCCCTTTGGTCATGGGCAGGAACAGCCATTACAGCACCACTACCATATTCAGCCAAAACGAAATTAGAAGCATATAAAGGAGCCTTCTCACCATTAAACGGATTAACAACATATCTTCCAGTAAATACACCTTCTTTTTCATAATCTGTTTTTTGGTCAATTTTAGCAGCCCTTTTTATGAACTCCTCTACAACATTTTTTTGTTCAGCAGTACACATATCCAAAAGCCCTTCATAATTCCAAGCTATAGCCATATAAGTAACACCATAAATAGTATCTGGACGAGTAGTAAATATAGGAAAATCCTTGCCATCATCTAAAGTAAAATGAACATAAGCACCTACACTTCTTCCAATCCAGTTTTTTTGCATAGCTATAACATTATCAGGCCAATAACCTTCTAATAATTTCAAATCAGCATCCAACTGCTCAGCATAATCAGTTACTTTTATATACCATTGCTCGAGTTTCTTTTTAGTAACCTCTCCATCGCATCTCCAACAAGTACCCTCAACAGTAACCTGTTCATTAGCAAGTACTGTATTACAATGATCACACCAATTAACATCTCCGCCTTTTCTATATAAAAGTCCTTTTTCATACATCTTTAATATGAACCATTGTCCCCATTTATAATAATCAGGAAGACAAGTGGTAACCTCTCTGTCCCAATCATAAGAATAGCCCAATAAATTTAACTGTTCTTTCATATTAGCTATATTTTTCAAAGTCCATTTTGCAGGATGAGTTTTATTATCTATAGCAGCATTTTCAGCAGGCATACCGAAAGCGTCCCAGCCCATTGGATGTAAAATATCATATCCTAGCAGTTTATAGTATCTAGCTATAGAGTCAGCTATAGTATAATTAGAAACATGTCCCATATGTATTTTACCAGATGGATATGGAAACATTTCAAGCACATAATATTTTTTGTCTGTAGGTTTAGATACCGTTTTGAAAGACTGATTATCTTTCCAAAATTTCTGCCATTTCTTTTCAATGGTAGTAAAATTATATTCCATGTTTAACACTCCGTAGTTTGATACTACTAAATTTAGTTTACATATTTTTAATCTAAAAAATTATATTGCAAATTCATATATTTTTCAAGTGAAAATTATAAATAGTATTTTTATTTTAATATCTTGATTTTGCCAAAGACCTATGCAAATAAGGTGATTTATGATATTTATCTAAATTAATAGATTCAGTATATAAATCAATAGCTTCCTTATATTTTTATTGCTGATAATTTTTTAAACCTTCATTGAAAGCATTTTTAGTATCAATTATACTATAAAAACTTATCAACATTTTCAAATTCATTATAAAAATACAAAGTTTCTTTTATATTTTTATCAGCTAAAGTTTTCATATAAATGAAATTTACCAAAACAATGGAACCATAAAAAGAAGATAAAAATAACAAATAAAATTATAAAATAAAGGCTGATAATAAAAAAATTAACAGCCTTTTTATTTTTTATAAAAAAAGAAAATCAAAGCATATCTATAAACACAGAAAAATCATTCGATAAATATTCGTCAGATATTTTTATTTTGCATTTTAAATCCAAATCTTTTACTATATCGCAAATCATATTAAATACTTCATCTTTTTTATAATAATAGTATTTATCTCCGTATTTTTCTTTGCAAGAAATATCAAGCAAATTGAAACATACACCTTTCCTAGCAGCAATCAAAAAATCGCTAACAGCATTTCTTAAAAACTCCTCATTATTACCTAGATTAAGATTGAATATACCTGAAGAATATATATAATCAAAATCATCTTCTATATCAGAATTTTGAAAGAAGTCTATAGTCATAAATTGAGGATTAATATTTTTAAAAATTTTATGCTTAGCCCTATCAATCATCTCGGGCATTATATCTACACCTATATAATAGAGATTAATATTCTGCCTGTCTAAATACTCGGCTAAATGCCCCAAACCGCAGCCTACATCAAGAAGTATAGATTTCCTTATATCAAAATGATCCAATAAAGTTTTAAATCTTGCTGACTGAGCTTCTTCAGATTCCCAATCCAATACCTTATATTCAGGTATATTAAAATCTTTTACCCTTTCAATATAATGTTCTATTATAATTGACTTTTTATTCTTATCCATAATCTATTCCAAAATATTTTTTATTTTAATGATAATTTATATATAGTTTTATGATTATAGCTTTTATTAGAATCAAATATAATACTTGGAAAATGAGGGAAATTCATAGCCGCAGGTAAAAACTCTGTTTCAAAACAAAAAGCATTATGCTTATTCAAAACAGTATTTCTAACTGCTCTATTATTAAGCATATTTCCAGAATAGAAATGCATAGCAGGTTTTGTGGTATAAAGCTCCAAATATATTCCTGTATTTTCGCTATAGCATGAAGCCCTTAATTTATTTAAATTATTTTCTTCATTGTTTGTATTAGATAATATATTTTTTTCATTAAAAATAAAACAATTATCATATCCGTTTGTCTTTTCTATATCAGCACCTATTTTCTTTGTCTTAGTAAAATCAAAAGGAGTATTCTCTGTTTTCAAAATATCTCCTGTTGATACGCATTCATCTGTTACAGGTAAATAAAATGAAGAATCTATAAATAAATCATGCTCATATATAGTACCCTCTCCGTTAAGATTCCAATAGGCATGATTAGTAAAGTTTAAAGGTGTAGGAGCATCAGCATCAGCAAAATAGTTTATTAATATTTCATTATCATCTGTCAAAGTATATACTATTTCTATATTAACATTTGCAGGATATCCTTCTTCGCCCTCTTTGGAAAAATATGTAAATGATATAGAATTATTATTTAATAATTTTGAGTCAAATTTTTTAAAAGATATTCCTTCAGCACCTCCATGAAGATGATGCTTTCCATTATCATTTTTAGTTAATTTATATGTTTTACCGTCAAGTATAAATTCTGAATCTATAGTTCTATTGGCTACTCTTCCAACAGAAGCACCTATATAATCATGAGGCTCTAAATAAAATGAATAAGCATCGCTTCCAAATGCTGCCTGCACTTCATTACCGTTTTTATCCTTGAAAAATACACCTGTTATTGAGGCACCTATATCTGTAAGCTTTAATATCATACCATTTTTATTTTTTAATTCATATAGTAAATATCCGCCTCCAAAATTCTTAATCTGCATATTATTAAACTCCATATTATATATAATAAAAATATATTATATCATTGTACCTATTATTTCAATAATATAAAAAATCAAAAAACATAATTATATTTATCGATAAACTGATGAAAATAGTACAATATATATTATCTCATCATATGAAAATATTATGTTATGCTAAAGTACTAATATCAAGAAAAGAAGGTAAATGAACTTATTACAAAATTAATAAAAAATCTTTAGAGAATGCAAAGAGTTATTAAATTACTATACAAAAGAAATATAAATGTAAAAAATATAATATCAAGGAGAGTAAAAATGCAAACGACAAAAAGGAGCTGGAATCGATGCTATTTTATTCATTTATGATGGCTGTTGCTGTTTTATCACTTCCTTTATTATTATACTAAAAGAGTTGTAAAATACCTTTATTAGTATTTTTTGCCAGCATATTAGCTTTAGGTATAATGATTATTAGATTTTTATTAAATATATTAGTATAATTAATTAGATACTATATAATTTTTTTAATTTTAAATTTGCAATTATTTTAATATACCTATAATATGTATTTAAACAGTTGGAGCTATATTATGGCTATAGAAAAAATACAATTTGGATGAGGCTGTATGCCTGACCCTCTAGAGGAGGAGGGTATAAAAAGAGAGGTAGAAAAAATACTTCTTTTAGGAAATGATAATGAAGATTCATTAAATATGCTTGATAATTTAAGAAAAGCTATATTGTATCTAGATTTAGATTTAGAAATAAAATATACAGACAGTAAAAGCAGTATGTCCTACTATGGTGTTATGACTTTACCTGCCCTTATAGTGAATGATGAGCTTATATCCTATGGGGAAGTTTTGGATAAAAATAAAATAATAAATATTTTAAAAGAAAAACTATAAATTGTTAAAATATAATAAGATAGTTTTTTAGTTTTTATTTTAAGGAGGAAATATGTCATTAAAAGATATTTTATTCGGTAGCGGATGCGGCTGAGCACCTACTAATCCCTTCGTTGAAGAGGAAAATAATAAAGAAACGCCTGCAGAGGCAAGAATTAAAATATTAAGTACAGGTTGTTCTAATTGTAAAAAATTAGAAGAAAATACTATAGCAGCTATAGAAGAAGCAAAACTCAATTTAGCTATTAAACATGTAGAAGATATGGCAGAAATAGCTTCTTATGGAGTAATGTCTACTCCTGCATTAGTTCTAGACGATAAAGTGCTTTCTTACGGAAAGGTATTAAGTAAAGAAGAAATTATCAGTATATTAAAAGAAAATCTATAATCATTTTCTAAAATCATATAAGAGCTTGAATATATAAATATTCAGGCTTTTTTTGTTTTTTCATTATTAGTTTTTTATCAATAATTTTTTTCAATATTTATTTGACAATTGATATTTAGTGTACTATCATATTAATATCTGATATATTGGTATACTAGTATATTAATAAATAGATTAAAGAGGTAATAAGATGTCATATATAGTAGGATTTGGAGAGATAATGTTAAGGCTATCATCAATAGATAATGAAAGACTATTCCAATCATCAAAACTTAATGCTACATTTGGAGGTGTTGAAGCTAATATTTGTGTTTTAGCTTCCATTTTTGGTTTAAAAAGTAGATATGTAACTGCACTGCCTAATAATACAATAGGAAAAAAAGTAGAAGAATTGCTTTTAAGTCATGGCGTAGATACTTCTGCAATATCTTGGGAAGGAAAAAGACTTGGTATATATTTTGTAGATCCTGGAAATAATTATAGAAGCTCAAATGTTATTTATGACAGAGAATATTCTTCAATTTCTCAGGCATTAATAGAAGACTTTGATTGGGATAAGGTTTTTAAGGATGCCTCATATTTTCATATAAGCGGAGTAACACCTGCTATAAGTAAAACAGCAGCAGATCTTACATTATATGCAGTAAAAGAAGCTAAAAAAAGAAATGTAAAAGTTTCATGTGACATAAATCATAGAAAAAAGTTATGGAAATATGGTAAAAAAATAGAAGATGTAATGCCTGAAATTGTAAAATATTCTGATATAGTATTTGCCAATGAATATGATGCCATAAAAATATTAGGTATAGAAAGTGATATTGATGTAGATTCAGATATTTCTGATAAGGATTATATAACAATTATGGATCAACTCATTAATAAATATTCATTAGAAACTGTAATAACAACAAAAAGAGAAACTATAGATTCAAACCATAATAATATATCAGCTTTATTATATAATAATAAAAATATATACAAATCAAAAAAATATTATATAAAAAATATTATTGATAGAATAGGAACAGGAGATTCATTTGCCGCAGGTATATTATCAGGTATACATCTTTTTGATAATTATCAGGATATATTAGAATTTGCAGCTGCTTCATTTTGTATAAAACATAGTATACCAGGCGATTGGAATTTGACTACAAAAGATGAAGTAATAAATTTAATGAAGTCTGAAAATGGATTAGATGTTAAAAGATAAATTAATTAAAATATTCAGGAAATTTAGTTTTTAAAAAATCCATGTCATCCTTAACATGAGTTAAATGTACTTCCATTAATGGTATTAATTTTTTTATATTTTGTTCTTTTATTAAAAGAAGTATATTTTTATGCTCCATTAATGTCCTTCTTCTGTCCATTTTCATTATATTAAATATTCTAGCTCTGTTAAAATGTTTTATAAAATCTTTTATTAAATTAAAAGTTAATTTTTTATCTGCTATTGAAAATAGTAATTCATGAAATTCATTATCCAATTTAAGAAGTTCGTAGAATCTATTAGTATTTATATGCTTTCCATATTGTTCTATATTTCTATTTAATAATTTTAAATCTTTTTCTGTATGATTATTACAAACAATTTTTATTATCTCTTTTTCAAGAACCATTCTCATAAAACTAGTTTCTTCAACTATACTAGTATCTATCAATGATACCATAGTTCCTTTCTGAGGATATATCTCGATTAAATTCAACTTTTCGAGCCTAGAAAAAGCTTCTCTTATAGGAGTTCTGCTTATAGATAACACCTCACTAACGATTTTTTCACTAATAAAAGTACCTGGCAATAAACTCATATTTATAATATTGTATTCTAAACATCTTACAGCATAATCCCCTATAGGTTCATTGATTTCTCTATCTAATATTATTAAATTATCAGCATTATTATTCTTGGCTTTAGGCATAATTTAAAAATATATCCTTAATAAATATTAAATTACAAAAATGTTTATTAAGGATATATTATTTAGTAATAAACTTCAAGATATTATTTTTCAAAAATATTTTTTATTTTTTCTGCTAAATGTTCGGCAACTATTTTATGAGATTCTTTAGTAAAATGTATTTGATCTTCTTCACTAGATTTAATAATACTTCCCAAATCAAAAAAATATACATTTTCCTGTTCTGATAATAACTTATATTTTGATGATAATTCTTTTGATACAGATATAGAGTTTTTATCAAATTCTGAAAAATTATTAACTGATTCTACTTTATCTCCTAAAGGAGGAGGTGCTAATACTAAAATTTTAGGCACATTGCATTTTATTTCATAATCATAATTTCTTATAGCTGAAATTATTCTTTTTATTCCCTGTGTAATTGTATTTGAAGGAGCAGAATATTTCACTTTCAAATCATTTGTCCCTAATGATATTATAACTAAATCTAAAGGTTTGCTTATTTCCAAAGTGGCATCTATAGAATGAAGTCCATTTCTTGATGATTTACATGGATCATTAAACATTGTTGTTCTTCCGCATAATCCATTTTCTATAATTCTATATTTATCACCTAATATATATTGAAGTATACCTGTCCATCTTTCATTCACAGCATACCTTTCCATAATAACTGGAACAAATCCAAATGTATTACTATCTCCATAACATAATATATTTATCATTATTAATCCTTTTTTATAAATATTATAAAAATATAATATAGATAAACAAAATTATTTTGTCAAATTTTTTTTTTAAAAAAACAAGTATTTTATTGACAACAATAAATATTTTTACTAAAATACTAGTATGTTAATAAGAAACAATCGGAGGAAAAACATGAAAAAAATATTTTTAATATTATCTATATTTATTATGGGATTAATTATATCTTGCAGTAATTCTTCTAACAATAAGAATGGAACTAGAGTATTAAAGCTGTCCCATCCGCAAGCTGATGGATATCCATTAGATATAGCAGATAAAAAATTTGCTGAAATAGTAAGTAATAAAAGTGCTGGTAAATATATAATAGAAATATATCCATCTTCGCAATTAGGTGATTCAAAGGCATCTTTGGAACTAGCAAAATCTGATGTGATACAATTTGCACATATAAATGCTGCTGTATTAGAAAGTTTTGACTCTATGTTTTTAGCTTTAAATTTACCATATATATTTAAAGACTATACACATTATACAAATGTTATGAGAAACCAAGAGATAACTAAATATTTTGAATCTACAATAAATGACGGATTCATATCATTAATGGCATTGGAAAGCGGTTCAAGAAATATATATACAAAATCAAAACCTATAAATACTACAAAAGATTTACAAGGTTTAAAAATCAGAGTTCAGGATTCACCTACTTCTATAGAAATGATAAAACTTCTTGGTGGAAGTCCAGTAGTTATAAATTATAGTGAAGTATACACATCATTACAGCAAGGTGTAATAGACGGAGCCGAAAATAATTTTCCTTCTTTTGTTGAAACGGGACATGCTGAGGTAGCTAAATATTATTCATTAACAGAACATATGAGAATTTCAGATATATTAACTGTTGGTGCTCCTTTCTGGAATTCTTTATCTGAAGAAGATAAACAAATGTTTAGAGATGCTGCTAGAGAAACCGAAGAATTTTTCTCTGAAATATGGAAAAAAAGTGAAGAAATGAATATGGAAAAAGCTGTTAAAGAATATGGTGTTACAATAGTAAAACCTGATACAACTTTATTTAGAAATTCTGTATTAAAAATGCATGAAGATTTATATACAAAAAACCCAGAACTAAAAGGTATATTAGATTTTATAAAAAGCATGGAAAAATAAAAATATTTATTTAAGGAAGAAAAATGACATTTTTAAATAAAATAAAATCTTATATAGATAAATGCCTATTTATTTTATTATTCTTTATAGTTTCATCTATACTGGTTTGTATATGCCTTCAAGTTTTTTCTAGATATTTATTAAAGCATCCTTTTGTTTTTACAGAAGAATTGGTTAGATTCCTATTAATATGGCTAGGATTATTTGGTGCTAGTTATACTTTTGGAAGAAAAGGACATATAGCTTTAACTTTGATTTTAGATAAATTTAAAGGGAATTTAAAAAAAATAGTTAATATATTAATAAATATATTAGTATTAATATTTTCTGTATTAGTTTTGACTATTGGTGGTTTTAAATTGATACTAATAACAAAAACACAATTATCATCTGTATTAACAATACCAATATGGTGGGTTTATATAGTAGCTCCAATAAGCGGAATAATAACCACTTTTTATCAATTATACTTTATGTTGTTAAATCTACTTAATAAAGGAGAACAACAATGATAATATCTATTATTATACTAATAATAACATTTGCTGTATTTTTACTGCTAGGTCTTCCAATATCAATAACTATAGCATTATCTTCTTTTTTAGTAATGATAATGCATTTACCTTTAGACATGTCAATGTTAACATCAGTGCAGGCTATGATTAATTCATTAAATTCATTTCCTTTATTAGCTATTCCATTATTTATATTATCAGGTTCTATAATGAATACTGGAGGACTTGCTATAAGGTTAATAAATTTTTCAAAATTATTTACTGGAAAATTACCAAATCCTTTATGGCATATTAATGTAATAGCAAATATGTTCTTTGGAGCACTATCAGGAGCAGCAGTTGCAGCAGAAGTTGCTGTAGGAAAAATAATAATACCGCTTGAAGAAAAAGATAATTATGATATGTCTTTTAGTACAGCTGTAAACATTACTTCATGTACAACTGGTTTGCTAATACCACCAAGCAATATATTTATAGTATATTCTCTTGTAAGCGGAGGCACATCTATATCAGCTCTATTTTTCGCAGGATATATACCAGGTATTTTAATGGGATTAGGTATTATGCTTGTATGTATATTAACATCTATTAAAAATAAAACCAAAATTACAAGAGAAAAGATAACTATAAAAGAAAGCCTAATTATAATTTGGAAAGCTATACCAAGTTTATTATTGATAGTCATTGTTATAGGGGGTATAGTTAAAGGAGTATTTACTGCAACAGAAGGTGCTGGTATAGCTGCATTATATAGTTTAATATTATCTTTAATTTATAAAAGTTTAACTTTTAAAAAATTAATTTCTATAATAGAAGATACTATTATTATTTCAGGTATTTCTTTATTCTTGGTGGCTTGTTCATCTATAATGTCATGGATACTTTCTTATTCACATATACCAGAAATTGTGGCAACTGCTCTATTATCAATATCTTCTAATCCAATAATTATTCTTTTAATTATAAATGTTATATTGTTAATAGTAGGATGTTTTATAGATATAACTCCTGCAATATTAATATTTACACCTATATTTCTTCCTATAGTAAAAAGCATAGGAATTCATCCTGTACATTTTGGTACAATATTAGCTTTTAATTTATGCATAGGAATGATGACTCCTCCTGTTGGTAATGCTTTATTTGTAGGATGTTCTTTAACAGGTAAAAAAATAGAAGATGTAATACCTAAAATGATTCCTATATTTGCTGTGCTAGTAATTATACTATTATTAGTTACTTTTGTCCCATCTATAAGTTTATTTTTACCTAAAATAGCTGGACTTTTAAATTAAAATTAAGGCATAAAAATGATTAAGTTAAATATTAATAATTTAAATAATATAGATTTCTGGGAAAATGCAGGGATACAAATTCCTAAATATGATATAAACAAAATAAGAGAAAATACTAATAAAAATCCATCTTGGATACATTTCGGAGCAGGAAATATATTCAGATGCTTTATTGCCAGAATAGCTGATAGTCTTCTAAATGATAATATTATAGATACTGGAATAATTGCTGTTGATACGCATGCCGCTGGAATGGATAATGATTATGAAATGATTGATAAAGTTTATAAGCCTTTTGATAATCTAACACTATCAGCATTCATAACTAGTAGCGGAGATATAGATAAAAAAGTTATAGGAAGCATTACAGATATACTGCATGCCGATTTCATAAACTATTATGATGAATTAAAAAAAATATTTATATCAAGTTCCCTTAAAATAGTTAGTTTTACTATTACTGAAAAAGGATATTCAATAAAAGACTTAAACGGTAATTATAATAGTACAGTTAAAGAAGATGTTAATAATGAACCTAAAAAAGCAAAAAATATAATGAGTATAGCTACTGCAATGCTCTTAGAACGTTATAAAAACGGAGCTTACCCTATAGCTATGCTTAGTATAGATAACTGCTCTAATAATGGAGATAAATTAAAATCATCTATTACTGATATAGCAAAAGAATGGATAAAAAAAGGTTTTGCAGATGATGGATTTATAAAATACCTTGAAGACAATAAAAAGGTTGGTTTTCCTTTAAGCATGGTTGATAAAATAACTCCAAGACCTTCAGAAATTATATACAAAAAATTACAGGAAATAGGACTTGATGATATGGCGGTATTCAAAATTGGACATAATGATATGGCTGCTTTTGTCAATGCTGAAGTATCAGAATATTTAATAATTGAAGATTTATTTCCAAATGGGAGAGTAGCATTAGAAAGAGCAGGAGTATACCTAACCGATAGAATAACTGTTCAAACCTCAGAAAAAATGAAGGTTACTACCTGTTTAAATCCTTTACATACAGCTTTAGCAGTATTCGGATGCTTACTCAATTATGATTTTATATATGAAGAGATGAAGAATCCTATGCTCAAAAAATTAGTTGAAAAAATAGGATATGATGAAGGTATGAAAGTAGTAGATGATCCTAAAATTTTAAATCCAAGAGCTTTTATAAATGAAGTAATTGAAGAGCGTCTAGTAAATCCTTATATACCAGATTCTCCTCAAAGAATAGCAGCAGACACTTCTCAGAAAATACCTATAAGATACGGAGAAACATTAAAATCTTATATAAAAAATGGGCTTGATACATCATCTTTAATAGGCATACCATTAACCATAGCTGCTTGGTTAAGATATTTAATGGGTATAGATGATAATGGAAAGAAAATGAATATAAGTCCTGATCCTATGCTTGAAGAATTACAAACTTATATAAAAAATATAAAATTTAAAGATACTAAATCTATAGGAAATAATTTAAAACCTATTTTATCTAATAAAATAATATTTGCTGTTGATTTATATGATGAAAAAATCAATCTAGGTAATAAAATAGAAGGATATTTTGCTGAAATGATATGCAGTGAAAATGCTGTTAGAGAATGCTTGAAAAAATATATTAATTAAGGAGAATTTTTATTATGATAATGACTTTAAGATGGTTCGGAAAGAATTTTGATTCTGTAACTTTGAAACAAATTAGACAAATTCCCGGAATAAAAGGCGTAATAACAACATTATATGATAGTAAAGTGGGGGATATTTGGAAAGAAGAAGATGTACAAAATTTAAAAAAGGAAGTTGAAGATGCTGGTTTGAAAATATATGGTATAGAAAGTGTGAATATACATGATGATATAAAAATAGGTCTTCCTAGCAGAGATAAATATATAGAAAATTATATAAAAACTTTAGAAGTGTTAGGTAAATCTGAAATTAAGCTAGTATGTTATAATTTTATGCCTGTATTTGATTGGACTAGAAGCGATTTATCAAAAATGCGTCCAGATGGTTCAACCGTTTTATCATACGACCAAGATGAAATAGATAAAATAGATCCTCAGAAAATGTTTGAACAAATTGATTCAAGTTCTAACGGTTTTGTAATGCCAGGCTGGGAACCTGAAAGACTTAGCAGATTAAAAGAACTTTTTGAAATGTATAAAGGTATTGATGATGAAAAGTTATTTAAAAATTTACAATATTTCTTGAATGCTGTAATACCTACTTGTGAAAAATATGATATAAAAATGGCTATACATCCAGATGATCCTGCTTGGCCTGTATTCGGACTTCCAAGAATTATAGTAAATAAAGAAAATATTTTAAGAATGGTTAATAGTGTTAATAGCCCTTGTAATGGAGTAACATTATGTGCAGGTTCTTTAGGTTCTAATCCTAAAAATGATATACCTGATATAGTAAGAAGTTTGAAAGGAAAAATTTTCTTTGCCCATGTAAGAAATCTAGAGCATACTGCTCCTGGAAAATTCCAAGAAGCAGCTCATTTATCAAGCGACGGATCTATGGATATGTTTGCTATTATGAAAGCATTTTATGATATAGATTTTGAAGGACCATTCAGACCAGATCATGGAAGAGCTATTTGGGACGAGGTATCAATGCCTGGATACGGACTTTATGACAGAGCATTAGGAGCTGTTTATTTACAAGGATTATGGGAAGCAATAGAAAAAATGAGCAAATAATTAAAAATATATTTTTATTATATACATAAACAAAAGGATAACATTATGAAAACTTTTATGGATAAAGATTTTCTGCTGTATAATGAAACATCAAAAACTCTTTTTCATGATTTTGCAGAAAAATGCCCTATATTTGATTATCATTGCCATTTAAATACAAAAGAAATTGCTGAGAATAAAACTTTTAAAAATATAACAGAAATATGGCTTTATGCTGACCATTATAAATGGAGAATGATGAGGGCTAATGGTATAGAAGAAAAATTTATAACAGGAAATGCATCTGATTATGATAAGTTTAGAGCTTGGGTAAAAACTATACCAAATTTAATAGGAAATCCTCTATATCATTGGAGTCATTTAGAACTTCAGAGGTATTTTGATATTTATGAAATAATCAATGATGATAATGCAGATATTATATGGAATGAAGCTAATAAAAAATTGCAGAATATGACTGTTAAAGATATTCTAAAAAAATTTAGAGTTCACACTATAGGAACAACAGATGATCCTACTGATAATTTAGAATATCATAAATTAATAAATGAAGGAAATGCAAAAATAGGAAAAATAGATACGAAAGTTCTGCCTTCTTTCAGACCTGATAAATATATAAATATAGAAATGCCTGACTTCAGTGAATATATAAAAAAACTATCAGATTTAAGCTCAGTAAAGATAATTGATATAGAATCATTAATTGAAGCATTATATAACAGAATTGATTATTTCAAAAGTTTAGGATGTGTATCAAGTGATTGTTCATTATCAAGAGTTCCATTCAATTTAGAGAATGAAAAAAATATTAATGATATTTTTAAAAAGGCTATAAGAAAAGAAACATTAACATTAGAAGATATAGAAAAATATAAAACTTATATACTAATGAAATTAATAAAAAAATATAAAGAATCAAATTTAGTTATGCAGATACATATTTCAGCAATGAGAAACAATAATGAAATAATGTTCAAAAAATTAGGAACAGATACAGGATATGATTCTATAGGAGATTCTAATATAATAGAAAAACTTTCATTGTTATTGAAAAATGCTGATAATGAAAGTGGACTTCCAAAAATTATTTTCTATAGTCTTAATCATAAAGATTATTATCCTATATCCGCACTTATGGGATGTTTTCAGGAAGAAGGAATTAAAGGAAAAATGCAGCTCGGTTCGGCTTGGTGGTTTTTAGATAATAAAGACGGTATGGAAGAACAAATTACAATTCTTGCAAACACAGGTTCATTAGGTTTATTTGTAGGAATGCTTACAGATTCAAGAAGTTTTTTATCATATTCAAGACATGAATATTTTAGAAGAATATTATGCAATATAATAGGACAATGGGCTGAAAATGGAGAAATTCCAAATGATATTAAATATTTAGGAAATATTATAGAAAATATATGTTTTAATAATTCTAATATTTATTTTAACAGTTAAATATGATAAATTATAAACATTAATTTAATATATTTCACGGAGTTTTTTTATATGTTAGAACAATATATACAAAATAAAATAATACCTGTAGTAGTTGTAGAAAATGAAGAAGAAATAAGAAATATAGCAGAACTTTGTTTGGAGTTTCTTCCTTCTATAGAATTAACACTTAGAACTGAATATGGATATAAGGCTTTAGAAATATTAGCTAAAGACTATCCATCACTTCCAAGAGCTGCTGCCACTGTTTTGAATACTGAACAAGTTGATAGAATATTGGATTTAGGTACAAATATAATAATAAGTCCGGGCTTCCAACCTGTAATGCTGGAATATGCTAAAAATAAAAATTATGATTATATACCAGGTGCTGCAACACCTTCTGAGATTGAACAATGTTTAGTTTACGGACATAAATATATCAAATTTTTTCATGCAGGACTTTTTGGAGGAATAGACTGGATAAAAAATATAGCTCCTGTTTATCAGCATACTGGTGTAAAATTTATGCCTTTGGGAGGAGTAAGTATTAATAATGTAAAAGAATACTTACAAAACAAACATGTATTTGCATGTGGCGGTTCTTGGTTATGTCCTAAAAATCTAATGGAAGAAAAAAATTGGAAGGAGATAAAAAGAAGATTTGAAGAGGCTTATAAATTAATAAAAGAGCTATAAAATTGATAATATATGTTAAAATAAATTTGCATTCACTTATTATTTTTTATATAATTGATAATTATAATATAAAATTAGGAAAGTATATAATATGATTAGTGAAGATAATAAATATTTTTATAGTGCATTGAGTAATATTCAAAATAAAAAATATAATGAAGCTATTGATGATTTGAATAAAGTTATAGAACTGGATAATAATAATTTAGACGCCTATCATAATTTGGCTAGAATATATTATGATATAAAAGAATATGATAAAGCTATAGATACATATAATAGATCTATAGAAATATATCCCCATGATAGCGATGTATACTATTACAGAGCAGAAATTTATATAGCAAAAGAAGAATATGATAAGGCAATAGAAGATTTGGAAAAAGTTTTTATAAAAAATGAAGCATATTCAGATGCTTATTATTTGATGTCTGTTATATATAGAAAAAAGAAAAAATATAAAAAAGCTATTAAATATTTAAAGAAAACTTTAGAATTTAATTTAGAAGATTATATAGCATACTATGATTTATATAAACTATATACCATAATTTCAGATCATGAAAAAGAAAATGAAAGAAAAGAAAAATATATTTCAAAAGCTCAAAAATATTTAAAAAAATCTTCTGATTTAGGATATGAAAAAGCTATAGAAAAATTAAACTTGTAAAACAGTAACTTGCAATATTGAAAATATAAAATATTATAATATTAAATTATTATAAAAGGAGTTTATTAATTATGTCAAAAAAAGTTTTAGTTCCATTGGCTGAAGGTTTTGAAGAAATTGAAGCTATAACTATTATTGATGTTTTAAGAAGAGCAAATATAGAGGTTGTAACTGCTTCTTTAACTGATAATTTAGAAGTAAATGGAGCTCATAATATTAATGTTAAAGCTGATACTAGTTTAGAAAAAATAATGAATTATGATTTTGATGCTATAGCACTTGCAGGTGGAATGGGAGCAATGAATAATTTAAAATCTGATATGAGAATTATAGAAAAACTTAGAACTATGTATGAAGATAAAAAATTAGTATCTGCAATATGTGCTTCTCCTATAGTTTTAGGAGAGGCTGGAGTAATTAAAGGAAAATATACTTGCTATCCTAGCTGTGAAAGTATGGTAAAAGGTGGAGAGTATGTAGAAAAAGATTTGGTGGTATGTAATGATAATGTTATAACTTCAAAAGGACCTGCTACTACAGTATTTTTTGCTTTGGAATTAGTAAAATATTTAAATGGTTCTAATGAAGAATTATCGAATTCTCTATTGATACAATTAATAAAATAAAAAAATAATATTGATTTAAAAAATCTTTTATATATATTATTATATATAAAAGATTTTTTTTAAGGATTAAAAATTGAAAGTTATTATACCAGCAGCTGGGGAAGGTACTAGATTAAGACCTCATACCATTACAAAACCAAAACCAATACTACCAATAGCAGGGGCTACTATTATAGATTTTATAATGAAAGAAATATCTTCAATAGGTGATTTAGATGAAATAATATTTATAGTTGGATATTTAAAAGACCATATGATAGAATATCTAACTAATAAATACAAAAATATTAAATTAACATTTGTAGAACAAAAAGAATATAAGGGCTTAGCACATGCTATATATCTCACAAAAGATTATATAAATAATGATGATAAAATATTTATTATTCTTGGAGATACTATATTCAAATTGAATTTATCTAATATAGTGAGTAAAAATGAAAATGCTCTTGGAGTATGTGAAGTTGATAATCCTAGCAGATTTGGAATAGCCATTCTTAATGAAAATGGAGTAATAACAAAATTGATAGAAAAACCTCAAGAACCTATAAGTAATTTGGCTCTTACTGGTATGTACAATATCGTTAATACAAAAGAATTGTTTGAAGCAATAGAATACATTATAAAAAATAATATAAAAACAAAAAATGAATATCAGCTTACCGATGCCTTGCAATATATGATAGAAAAAGGTATTTTATTTAAAACATTCAAATTAGATGGTTGGTATGACTGTGGTGAAAAATCTACTATGATAGAAACAAACCGAAATATAATTAAACATGAAATATTAAGTAAAGGTATAAAAGATACTGCTATAATACCTCCTGTATTTATAGATAAAGATGTAAAAATAGAAAATTCTGTAATAGGTCCTTATGTACATATAGGAACAAATTCTAAAATAGAAAATTCTATATTAAAAAACTGCATTATATTTGAAGAAGTTAATATGTCAAATGCTTTTATAGACAATTCCATTATATCTGAAAAAGTAACATATAAAGGAAAAACACATTCTATGGATATAGGTGCTTCTATTACTATAGAACAAAATTAAAAATGTAATGTAGCATTCATAAACGCCATAACTATAAATTGCAAAAGACTTATAAATAAAAATATAGCTGTATCCATCATTAAAAGCGAATGTGGATAATTGGTAAGCATTATAGAAAATCTTACCTTATCAGCAATAATAAGAAGTGAATACATCAAAAAACATATTATAAGTTTAACATGATCTTTTAAAGGAATAAAGTAAAAAAATACTATAAAAAATAAAGCTACTAATACACTTTGTATAAAAGAAAAAAACTCAATATAATAAAGCATTTTCATTCTATTATTCCAATTTCTAACACCAGGAAGTATCTCTCTTCTATAATAAAATTTTTTCACAAATTGAAATTCCGATACAAATCTAACTGATAAAAATCTTACTACATAGCAAGCCAAAACAAATTCTAAATATTTTACTAATATATTTCCCATAATTAAAAATTATATAAATACCATTCATCACAATTTTTACAAAAATCTAATTTCTTACAAGCATTATCTATAAAATAATTTTCTAATGACTTCCATATATTCTCCAAACTCTCATCATATATAGAAGCTATCTTTTTTTCTCTATTTATATCAAATCGGCAAATATAAATATCCCCATAAGAATCTATAAATAAATCTCTAGCCAAATGCCAGCATCCTATATTAATAAGAGGTGCCATATCCCCTACCCTATTATCCTCTACAATGCCTCTATAAGTATAATATTTCTGCATTATAATCTCTATTTTTTTATACTTATCAAAATATTTATAATATGAAGACAAATAATCAAAATTATCCTTCTGCTTTACTATTTGCAAATAAGTATTTTTAGGCTCTCTAAGCAAATAATAATCTATATTAGATATAATAGTTTTCATATCACTATTATCATATATACTATTATAAACATTCTCATCAATCGCATCCAAATGTATAATAACATGCAAATTATCTCTATCAGACTGCATAGATAATAATTTCTTAGCCGTTTCACTATCAAGAAGTAAAGCATTAGTTTCTAAATATATATTAACATCTTTATTTCTAGTAGAATAATCTAATATATCAAAAATATCTTTATTTAAAAGAGGTTCATAATAACTTCCTATAGACATATGAAAATCATCACAAAAATCATAAATCTTATCATAAATAATTTTAAACTCTTCAAATGTAATATTCTTTTCTTCTTTTGAAATTGAAAATTGACTTTTTAATAAATACTTACTAATAACATTTTGCTTATTATTTATGTCTATCTCTATAAATGAAGGTAATGTTCTTCTAATACTTGGATTTTCTTCTATTACCTTTACCATTTCATCATAATTCTTATAATTAATAAGTTTTTCTATCAAAATAGAATTTCTTTTACTATTTGCAAAAAGAGAAAGTCTATAATATCTCATATCATGTTCAGATATTAATATTTCTATTTCAAAAAAATTCGGATCAACAAATACAATATTACTTATAGCATTTTCAGATACTTTAATATCCTTTGTTTTTATAATATTAAATAATTTTTCAAAAGCATTTCTTCTTATTATAAAAGGAATTATTCCAGAAGGATAGTTTTCTCCATAACTGAAATAAGATATATTATCTTCATGTATTTTACTAAGCTTTACAGTTTCATCTATATTAAATAAAGGCATATTACATGGTATATAAATTATATTATCATAATTTTCACTTTCTTTATATATATTATTCAAATAATTATCTATCTTTTCAATATCATTATTTTCTATATATTTAACATCACAGTTTAATTTATCTTTTAAAATATTAATCTTATCATTAAAGATATCATCAAATTTGTTAGAAAACCCATTATTAAAAGATTTATCAGCTAATATTAAAAAGCTCATTTTTTACCTCTTATCATATAAAAATTATTTAAATATAATCCATAATATTATTAGGACTTCTTGATATCAAATTGCATGCACCACAAATATATAAACCATCTTGAATATTATTATCATATAATTCATCAATATCTATCTTCTTCAAATTATTAATATCATTATTTATTATTCTATAAAAATCTGTAGAACCGCAGTAGCTACATCTATAGGATAAATATTCATATATTCCATCAAAATAAATTTGATGGTATTTTTTTTTATTCATTTTAATTCTATTATTTATATATCTATGCGGAAAAATTTCTATATACTCATCTAAAGATATCTTTTTTAAAGACATAGCTTTAATATCGCTCAATTTATTTTTTCCAAGCAAATAAAAAAACTGCTCCATAAATATATTATGTAAATTAAGTATATCATTAAATTTATCATTAGTAAGTTCATAATTAGTAACTGTAGCATGAACAGGATAATCACTAACTACAAATTTTAATTCCTCTCTATTCTCTTTGAAAAAACCGAATTCCCCAAATAAATACTTATCATCTTTAATATAAGCAAATAATCCAATACAAGAATCAGAATCTGTACTATAGAAATAATCAGAATATAAAACATTATCAAAACTATTTATATATCTAATAATAGGATCATCATCATGAATATCGAGAATAATTTTCTCTTCGCCTAAAATATCTTCAATATCTTTCATCATAAAAAATATCCAAAAAATAATTAATCCGAATAAGAGGCGAGCATATCCTCTTGTTCTTTTTTAAATAAAGCATCAGTTATCTCTGTAATCTCACCGTCCATAAATCTATCCAGCTTATATAAAGTAACATTTATTCTATGATCTGTAACTCTATTTTGAGGGAAATTATAAGTTCTTATTCTCTCACTTCTATCTCCAGAGCCAATCTGTTCCCTTCTTTCTTTAGCCTCTTTAGCCTTTCTTTCAGCCTCTTCTTTTTCATATATTCTAGCCCTTAAAACTTTTAAAGCTTTTGCCTTGTTTTTATGCTGACTCTTTTCATCCTGACACTGCACAACCAATCCCGTAGGTAAATGTGTAATCCTCACAGCACTGTCTGTAGTATTAACCGACTGCCCACCAGGTCCGCTAGAACGAAATATATCAACTCTTATATCCTCATCTTTTATAACAACATCGCTTTCCATAGCTTCAGGCATAACGGCAACTGTAGAAGCAGATGTATGTATCCTTCCCCCTGATTCGGTAGTAGGTATTCTCTGAACTCTATGGGTACCGCTTTCAAATTTTAATGTTCTATAGGCATCTTTTCCTGATACTGAAAATATTACCTCTTTATATCCACCAAGCTCTGTAGGACTTGTATCTATTATTTCCATTTTTAAATTTGTTCTCTCTATAAAGCGTGTGTACATTCTAAATAAATCTCCCACAAATAATGCAGATTCATCTCCTCCAGTACCTACCCTAATTTCTACAATGATATTTTTACCGTCATTTTTATCTTTAGGTAACAAAAGAAGTCTAAGATCATTTATTATATCTTCTTTCTTTTTATTAAGCTCCTCTATTTCCAACAATGCCATATCTTTAAGCTCTTTATCAGTATCAGGATTATTAATAATATCATTAGATTCTTCTATTTCTTTCAATACTACTTTAAGTTTTTTATACTCTTCTACTATATCCTCTATTTCAGACTTTTTTTTCATCAAATCTTGTATTACTCTATTATCTTTTATATTAGCATCATTAAGTTTCTGAACTATATCTTCATATGTATTTTCAACCAATGACAGTTTATCAATTATTGACATAAAATAAATTTCACTCCAAAAAAATAATAATTAATTATATATAAATAATCATATTTATCAACTATTATAATTCAGATAACTATTTATTTACACTATTAAAATTAGCTTTAAAATCTATATTAATATGAGTATAATTAGAATTGATAGCGGATCCTACTATAATAGTATTAGGATAACTCCAAGTTCTAAGAGGTATATTAAAATATCTTAATATATTTTGAGATTTAGAAAGCTGTATAGTGAATATATAATCAGGATTTATATTTTTAGAAATTTGAGATTTTATATAATTATCTAAAGATTCTTTTTCATAACTATTATCTATTACGGTTTCTATAGCTCTTTCATCTTCACTAGCAAAATATACTTTATCTATAAAAGTATAATGAAGTTTATTTCCATTATTTAAATCATAAGAATATATAAATTTATTATTATAATTTCTCTCTTTCTTTATTAAATCAGGATATTTTTCTAATAATTTTATTTCCAATTTAGGAAGTAAAGAAGTATCATTTTCAATATTACAAATAATAATAGGGTAAATCAATTCAGATTTTTTTGATTCTATATAAGCAATAGCCATCTCTCCGTATAAATCATTTATAATACTTCCAAATGAATAAATATCATTCATTTTTGTAAATAGATTATATAATTCAGAAGAAAGTTTATTATTATGATTAATTTTCAAATCATTGTATATTATAGGGTAAAGCCCCGCCAAATATGATTTTAAACCAAAATACATAACAGTACTTTCTTTAGATAAATAATTTTGTATATCTATCTGCCCGTCTAAATTATAAAGCGAATATCTATCTGAACCGCCATATTCATAATCTACAAAAATATCCATTAAACCATTATCATTATTTATTTTCACATTTCCATATATATTATTAACATTAACAAAATAATTTAATGGTGTAAATAATAAAGATCCCTCGCATTTATTATAATCAAATAATTTTTTATTAATATAAAAAGCAATATCAGAATCATACTGACTTCCTACTCTATTTAATAATTGTATTTCATTAAGACCATTTATATTTGAAGTTAAGAAGTCAATTAATTTTTTAATATGATTAAAATTTTTAGATGATATTAAAAGCCCCTTATAAAATGTGAAAAACAAATAAGGATTTCCATTATCTAAAGCATATATTTTATTTTTATTATAATTAATTTTCTTTACTTCATATATAGTATTATTTATATTAACTTCTTTTAAATTGAAAAAATAATTTAGTATAAATGCATTCAATTTTCCTACATCAAATAAATAAAAAATTTCAGCATTATTTAAATTACCATTATATCCCCAAAAAAGTAAAGCAGCATTTCTTTTTAATATAGGTTTAGAAGCCAATCTAATTACAAAATTTTCATTTGTTTTTATTTTTTGAGAAAAAGCATCTACAGTTCTAAGTAAAATAGAAAAATCATACATAGATTCATCATGAGATATTCTATAAGCATATATTGAATCAGAAAATTTAAGTATACTTTTATCTAAACTTTTTACACTTACATAAGCAATATTATCTTTAGGCATCTTAATTTCAGACATATTTTTTTTATGCAAACCGTAAGGAAAATATCCTATTATAAGGAATATAGATATTAATGCAATTAATATAATAGATAATATAAAGAATAATTTAATCTGTCTTTGTCTTTTAATACTCACCATAACAAATTATTTCCTTAAAATTATATTAATTACATATTTCAAACTTTATTTTTTATATTATTTTTATTTTCGTAAAAATTAAAAAATTATTTAATAAAAAATCCGATTCAAGTTTGAAACCTGAATCGGACTTTATTGATATAGATATTAAAATCTAAGATTATTTATTAATAGATTCTACTAAAGCATCTACTAAAGCATCCATCTCACCAACGTTAGCTGATTTGAAAGAAGAAGAAACTGAAATCTGAGCATCTAAAACTTCGCATTGTTTCAAGTTATTTTCAACAAATTCCTGCATCAAAGAACCAGATTTAGGAGCCCAAGAACCATTTTCAATTATAGCGAACTTACGTTTTTGAACATTAAGAGCAGCCATGTCATGAAGATAATCTTTCATAGGAGGATATATGTTCAAGTTATAAGTAACAGAAGCTAAAACAATATGGCTCAATTTGAAAGTATCAGAAATCAAGTAAGAAACATGAGTTTTTGATACATCATACATAGATATATTAGTAATTCCTCTTTCAGCTAATCTGCAAGCTAAAATACCTACCATATCTTCAGTATTACCGTACATAGAAGCATAAACGATTAATACACCTTTTTCTTCAGGCTCATAAGTACTCCATTTGTTATACTTATCAAGTATATAACCTAAATTGCTTCTCCAAACTGGTCCATGTAAAGGACAGAACATTTTAATTTTGTCAATAATACCGCCAGCTTTTTTAAGTAAATGCTGTACATGAGGACCATATTTACCAACGATGTTAGTATAATATCTTCTAGCCTCATCTAACCAATCTCTATCGAAATTAACTTCGTCATTGAATAATCTTCCGTCTAAAGAAATGAAAGTACCAAAAGCGTCAGCAGAGAATAATACTCCATTAGTAGTATCAAAGCTAACCATAGCTTCAGGCCAGTGTACCATTTGAGCACCAACGAAAGATATTTCATGCTTACCGAATTTTTTAGAATCGCCTTCTTTAACTTGGATTTTTTTATCTTCAGCAATAGTAAATCCAAACTGATCCATAAACATAAAAGCTTTTTCAGTAGCTATAACTTGAGTTTCTGGATGGCGAAGCAAAACTTCTTCTATAGAAGCAGCATGATCTGGTTCCATATGGTTAATAATCATATAATCTAATTTTTTACCATTAAGAACATGAGCTATATTGTCTAGGAATTGTCTGCAAACAGCCCAGTCAACTGTATCAAAAAGAACAGTTTTGTCATCCATTAAAAGATAAGAATTATATGAAACACCTTTAGTTAAAGGGTGAACGTTTTCAAATAGAGCTAAACGATGTTCATTCGCTCCAACCCAATATAAATCATCAGTAACTTTTCTAACGCAATGCATTATTTTGCCTCCTTCTTAATTTATTGCATATATTTTATTAAGCTTTAATGAAAGTAGATTTTTCTTCACTACATTCAGGACATATCCATTCATCTGGAAGAGCTGTAAAGTCTGTACCTGGAGCTATTTCTGCTTCTGGATCACCAATGAATGGATTATACTCATAACCACAACCAGAACATACATAGATTTTAGGTATTTCGATTGTTTTCTTAGGAGTAATTTTCTTCATTTTCTTGAATGGTACTTCTGCAGGTTTCTTAGCACCTGTATCAAGAGCCTTAGTAAGTAATGGAAGAATCTCTTTCACATCTCCAACGATACCATAGTCAGCATTTTTGAAGATTTTAGCAGATCCTTTCGTATTGATAGCAACAATAATAGAAGCATTTTTAATACCTTTCAAGTGTTGGTTAGCACCAGAAATACCACAAGCTATATATAAGTTACCATTGAATTTTTGACCAGACATACCAACATATCTAATGATAGGTAAGTATTTCAATTCTTCAGCTACTGGACGTGAACAACCTATAGCAGCACCAGCAGCTTTAGCTAAATCTTCAACTAATTTCATATTTTCTTTAGCACCAATACCTTTACCAGCACTTACTACTCTTTCAGCATTGATAATAGGAGTATTGATATCGATACCTACAGAGAAGTCTATTCCGTCTTTCTTAAGAGCAGCTACTAAAGCATCAACTTTATCTTGAGCTGAACCTTCTTTGAAGATGATATTTCTTCTTTCACCTGTGATAGGACCTTTTTTAACCATAGGACCAGCAACAGCAACAGGAGATTTAGGCATTTTACCAAGTATAGATGCAGAAATAACAACTTTTTGTATTTCACTTGTACCTTCATAAATAGTACAAATCTTAGCATCACGATAAGCTCTTTCTACTATATAAGCACCTTTGATGAATCCATTACCACCATGGATTTGAAGTGCTTGGTTTACAACTTCCAAACCTATTTCAGAAGCGTATAATTTAGCCATAGCAGACTCAGTACCATAAGGCTCATGTCTGTCTTTCATAGCAGCAGAACTATATATAAGAAGTCTAGCAGCACGTAATTTAGTAGCCATATCAGCAAGTTTGAAAGCAATAGCTTGTTGCTGAGCGATAGGACGACCAAACTGTATTCTTTCTTTAGAATAAGCTATAGCAGCTTCATAAGCACCTTGAGCAATACCTAATGCCTGAGCAGCAATACCTATACGACCACCATCAAGAGTTTGCATTGCAATTTTAAAACCTTGTCCTTCTTTACCAAGTAGGTTTTCTTTAGGAATTTTTACATTGTCAAATAGTAATTGAGCTGTAGCAGAAGCACGAATACCTAATTTATCATATTTTTCACCAAACTCAAAACCTTCCCAACCTTTTTCTACGATGAAAGCACTGATACCTTTAGTACCGATACCAGGAGTAGTAACAGCAAATACTACATAAGTTTCTGCTTCTATAGAGTTAGTGATGAAGATTTTTTCACCATTTAATATGTAGTGATCACCTTTTAATTCAGCAGTAGTTTCTGTACCACCTGCATCAGAACCAGCTTCAGGCTCAGTCAAACCGAAAGCACCTAATTTCTTACCTTCAGCAAGAGGAACTAAATATTTTTTCTTTTGCTCTTCTGTACCGAAAGCAAAAATAGGATAACTTCCTAAAGAACAATGAGCTGATAAAATTACGCCCATAGTACCATCAACTCTTGAAAGTTCTTCAACTGCTATAGCATAAGCAATATTATCAAATCCTGCACCGCCGTATTTAGTGTCAAAAGGCAATCCCATTATATCTAATTTAGCTTTACCTAATTGTTTCACAGCTTCTGTTGGAAACTTACCTGTTTGGTCACACTCATGGGCTATAGGTGTTATTACTTCTTCAGCCCATGCCCTAATTTTAGCACGAAGTTGTTCATGCTTTTCTGTTGTTTTAAACATTTGCTTCTCCTTATAACAATATTATTTAATTAATAGTATATAAAAATGATATTCAATATTCAAATTTATTTATTGCTTTTTCTCCAAATTCTAGCTTTCTCAGCCTCTTTAATTAAGCCATCTCTTAAATCTGGATGAGCTATAGAAATCAAAGCTTCTGCTCTCTGCCAAGTACTTAAACCTTTTAAATTTACTTTACCATACTCTGTTACTACATAATGAGTATTAGATCTAGTATCTGTAACTATTGTACCATTAGCAAAGCTAGGAACTATTCTTGATTTTAATTGTCCGTCTTTACCTGTTACAGTAGAAGATAAACAAATAAAACTCTTACCACCTTTAGATAAATAAGCACCTAATACGAAGTCTAATTGTCCACCTGCTCCGCTTATATGTTTGAATCCTGTAGACTCAGCACTTACCTGACCAAATAAGTCTACTTCTACAGCATTGTTTATTGACATGAAATTATCTATAGAAGATATTACTCTTACATCATTGGTATAATCTACAGGAGCTGATAAACATTCTGGATTATTATGTAAATAATCATATAATTTCTTAGTACCAGCACCGAATGCATAAGTTTGTCTTCCCTTATCTATATTCTTTTTAGAACCAGTAATTTTTCCTGCTAAAGAGATATCAACGAAAGCATCTACATACATCTCTGTATGAACACCCAAATCTCTCAAATCAGATTCTGCTATTAATGAACCTACAGCATTAGGCATACCTCCTATACCTAATTGTAAACAAGCTCCATTAGGAATCTCTTCTACTATAAGTTTAGCTACTGTTTTATCTACTTCTGTAGCTCCGCCTGCAGGCATCTCTTTTATAGGGGGGTTGTTTCCTTCTACTATCATATCTACTTGATTTATATGAACTGCCTCTCCGCCTATATTAGCAGAACCTAAACATCTTGGCATATTTTTATTAACTTCTACTATTACGCATTTAGCTCTTTCTATTAAAGCCTGCATATGTGAAGCATTAGGACCAAAATTGAAATAGCCGTTCTCATCCATCTCTGATACTTGGAACATTGCTACATCTATTCCTCTTGGTAAATCTCTATAATATCTAGGCATTTCTGAATAACGAATAGGATCATAGAAACAGAATCCTCTGTCTACTGCTTTTCTTTCTAAACCTGACATATGCCATGAATTCCAAGTTATATGTTTCTCTGGACTTTCTATCTTAAAAATCTCTGGCTCCCACATTAATATACCGCCTCTTAAATTAATATCAGTTAATTCAGGCAATCTTTTTGCTAAAGCTTTATCTAATTCTATTACTGTAGCAACTACCCAGCCATAATCAACCCAGTCTCCAGACTTTATAACTTTAACAGCTTCATCTGCTGTTGTTAATTTTTGTTTGTATAATGCTTTAAAATCCATAAAAAACTCCCCACTTAAATATTTAAAAAATTAATCGTTGTTTTAATAAACTCTAGTATAGTAAAATAAAATTTAATTGTCAATTGATTTTCTATATACAATTATTTTTTTTTGTTTTTTTTAATAATAAAATGTCTTTTTTATTATTAAATTTATTATACTTATGAATACATTCATATAAGAATTATTGTGATAAAATTATAT
This sequence comes from Brachyspira sp., assembly GCF_029258575.1. GTDB lineage: Bacteria > Spirochaetota > Brachyspiria > Brachyspirales > Brachyspiraceae > Brachyspira. The sequence continues at coordinate 31,052 of NZ_JARHYI010000154.1, forward strand.
ATTAAAACATAAAATAAAAATATAAAGGAATATTTTATACAAACTTTATAATATAATAAAGCAATTTATACATATTTTATGCCAAATTGTAAATATTATATATTTCAAATAAACTTGTTATAGTTTTTTAAATATACTACTATAAAAAATAATATGATTAATATTAATGATTATTTATGATATAAAAAGAATTATAAAAATACAATATAAACAAACATATCAATTAAACCATATAGGGGTATAATGTACACATATCATTAAGCATTAATAAAAACTTATAATAAAAAATAATATAATACTAGCAATAGATAAAAAAATGTATATAATAGTTCTAAAATCTATAAAATTAATAAATTATATAAAATATATATGAGGATTTATAAATGAAAAAGAATATAATATTATTTTCAATTCTAATCTTTTACATAATTTCATGTGCTAAAGAAAACAACATAACAAAAAACAATGAAATATCTATAAATCTAGGAGGAGAACCTAGAACATTGGATCCAACTCTTAATTCATTAAGTTTTGGTTCCATATATATGATTCATTTCTTTGAAGGATTAACTAAAAGAGATAATAAAGATAATGTAGTAGCTGGAATGGCTGAAAGCTGGGATATATCTGAAGATGAATTAACTTATACATTTCATATAAGAACTAATGCTAAATGGTCTGATGGAATGCCTGTTACTGCTTATGATTTTACATATGCATTAAAAAGAGCAGCTGATCCTAAAACAGCGGCAGCTTATTCTCATATGCTTAATGTTATAAAGAATGCAAGATTGATATTAAGCGGAAAATTACCAATTGATGAATTAAAAGTAAAAGCTATAGATGAATATACTTTAGAAATTGTATTGGAAAATCCTACTCCTTATTTCTTGGAATATATATCAGTAAGTAGCCCATATTTTCCTGTTAGAAAAGATATAATAGAAAAATACGGTGATGAATGGAGCAGAAGCCCTGAAACATATATTGTTAATGGGGCATATATGATGACAGAAAGAAAAATAGATGAAAAAATAGTAATGGAAGTTAATACTAATTATTATGATAAAGATTCAATAATTGCAAAAAAGATAAATGTACTTATAATGGACGATTCTAATACTGCTTTGGCTGCTATGAAATCAGGAGATTTACAATTTTCTGTTGTAGAGGCTCCTATAGCTGAGATACCTGCCTTAATAAAAGAAAAATATATACTTCAAGAGCCTGCTTATGGAATTTACTTTCTTGAAATAAATTCATCTAAAGGTGTATTAACCAATCAAAATGTTAGGAAAGCTCTATCGCTTGCATTTGATAGAAAATATATAATATCAAATATAACAAAAATGAATCAGATACCTGCAGGTGCATTTGTAGCTCCTAATATGGATGATTATAATGGAGACTTCAGAGAAAATGGAGGTAATTATATAGATTATGATAATTATGAAGAAAATATCAAAAAAGCGAAGCAATTAATGGAAGAGGCTGGATATACAAATGGAGAAAATTTCCCTGTATTAGAAATAAGAACAACTCCAGGTTATTTTACTACTATATGCGAAGCTATACAGGATATGTATAAAAAGAATTTAAATATAGATGTTACTATAAAATCTGAAGAATATAATGTTACATATCAGGCTATGGCAGAAAAAAATTATGATTTGGCAAGAACAGGATGGACTGCAGATTATAGTGATCCTATGGCAATGCTTAATTTCTTCTCAGAATTAAGTTCAGTAAATCATACGGGATTTAATAGTAAAGAATATAATGATTTAATAGAAAAAGCATCTAAAACAAATAATCAAGAAACAAGAATGAAGTTTTTACATGAAGCTGAAGATATACTATTTGATTATATGCCTATAATACCTATAATTTATAGAATGGATCCTTTTATGATAAGTCCGAAATTAAAAGATGCTGTTTTTAATCCGCTTGGTAGATATAGATTTCATTATTCATATATAAAAAATTAAATAAATATTTAGGAGATATAAAAATGAAAAAAATTATAATATCAATGATTGTATTATCATTCTTAATATTATCTTGTTCATCTAAAAAATCTTCTTCAGATGATTCTATAGTAATATCTTTAGGAGGAGAAGTTGCAACTATAGATCCTCATCTTAATACAGCTAGTGCTGGCACAGTTTATATAAGACACTTTTTTGAAGGACTTATGAAAAAAGATAAAGATGGGAAAATAGTAGGTGCAATTGCTGAAAATTACAAAATGAGTGAAGATGGTATTACTTATACATTTTATTTGAGAACGAATGCTAAATGGTCTGATGGAATGTCTCTTACTGCTGATGATTTTGTATACAGTTATAGAAGATTTATTGATCCAAAAACTGCTGCTCCTTATGCTTCGCTCATGGCCCCTGTGAAAAATGCTTTAAAAATATCAAAAGGAGAAGTTAGTGTTGAAGAATTGGGAATAAAAAAGATAGACGATTACACTATAGAAATCACATTAGAAAATCCAACTGCCTATTTCTTGGAACTTTCCGATATGTTTGTACCTGTGAGAAAAGATATAATAGAAAAATACGGAGATGATTGGGTTTCTACTCCTGCAAGCTATATAGGAAATGGTCCATATAAAATGACTGAAAGAATTAGAGATGATAAAATAGTAATGGAAATAAATGATAACTATTATGATAAAGATAAAATCATTGCAAAAAAAATTACTGTATCAATGATAGCTGATAAAAATACGGCATTAGCTGCTTTGAGAAACGGACAAATACATTTTTCTAATTTAGTTCCTACTCAAGAAGTAGATAATTTACAGAAAGAAGGATTAATAGTAATGAATCAGGCTTATGGTACTGTATTTTTTGAAATGAATCTCACAAATGAAGCTCTCAGTGATTCAAGAGTACGCAGAGCATTGGCACTTGCTATTGATAGAAATTATATAGTTGATTCTATAAATAAATCAGGACAGAAGCCTGCTGGTGCTTTTGTACCTCCTCTAATAAGAGATTATGAGGGAGAGTTTAGAGCTAATGGAGGAGATTACATTAGTGTACAAAGCAATGATTATGAGAAAAATATAGAAGAAGCTAAAAAATTAATGGCTGAAGCTGGTTATCCTAATGGAGAGAATTATCCTGTTATAGAAGTTATGGTAGCTAATGATGGAAATGTTGTTATGGTAGAAGCTATACAGCAGATGTGGAAAAATATTGGGGTTGATGCTGTTATAGTTCCTAGAGAATGGTCTGTTATATTACAGAGTTTTAGGGATTTAAGCTATCAAATGGTGCTTAGTGGATGGACTGGTGATTATAATGATCCTATGACTATGCTTGAATTATATTTCAGCTATGCTCCAAGTAATCCAGGGTACAATAATCCTGAATATGATAAACTTCTTGAAAGCTCTAAACATATAGTCAATGCTAAAGAAAGAATGAAAGCTCTTCATGATGCTGAAAAAATACTTATGTATGATATGCCTATAATACCTATACATTACAGAGCAAATGCTTTGATGGTATCTAAACAGCTTAAAGATTATAAACTCGATCCTCTAGCTAAATACAGATTCCATTATTCTTATTTAGAAAAATAATTAATAAAAATAAATTTATATAAAAAGGAAGTCGGTTATACTGATTTCCTTTTTTGTTAAAATCAATTACATACCCCACCCATTAGATTAAAAATCAACTTTAAATTATAAGCTATACAATATTTACAAGCTAAATAAAAAAAGCATGCCCCACCCTAGTTGTTATTAGATTTATAATCTCTTTTACGCACGTTTAGTAAAATTTATAATATAATCAAAACTGTATTATAAATTAATTAAAAATAAAAAAATGCATTCAGCGTGCGTTAATATAGATAACAAATTTACTCAACACTAGGGCGGGAAGCTATAATTTTTTAATAAAATAAAAAGAAATATGATAACTTTAATACAAAATAAAGCAGAAAATATAAAGGGCGGGGTTGTAAAGAAAATAAAATAAAAAACTTATTTTTTTGAATTTCTATAATATGAAATGAGCATATCATAAGGATAAAGTTTAAAAGAATCATTATAAACATTCTCAAGTAAATCTTTTATTAAATTAACTTTATCCTTAAAAGATTTATTTTTATCTCTGATTTTATTAAACTCAACAAAGAAAGATTTTTTTACTATTTTCATAAAAACACCTATTCTTATCATCTCATCAAAAAACATTCCATTAGGTATTTTCAGCTTTTTTATAATGATTAAAAAAATTGATAAAAAATAAAGAACAGAAGCTATACGCATAAAATATATGATTGTAAAATCAGCACCCACTTTATCAATATAAAAACCAAATAAATTATAATATTCCCCTCTAGAATTTAGAGCCTGAATTATAAATATAGCAAGAAAATAAGGAAATAAATACAATAGCTTTTTTATTGTTATAATAACAGATCTAGTAAATATAATATGAAGTATAAAAAAAGCTATTGCAATATATAATATAAAATTTGCCTTTATCAAAAATATAGTTACGAATATGATGAAAGCCAATATAATATATAATATGTAAAACATTATTTATTTACACGTTCAACATAACTATCATCTCTAGTATCAACTTTTATCTTATCTCCTATGTTTATGAATAAAGGTACATTTACTTCAATACCAGTTTCAAGTTTAGCAGGCTTTAATGTAGAACCTGTAGTATCACCTTTAAATCCAGGCTCTGTATAAGTAACTTCTAATACCACATGTATAGGGAAACGAACTGCTGTAACTTCATCATTAATATACTGTAAATCTACTTCACTGCTATCTAATAAATAATATTTGCTATCGCCTAATATATCAGCATTAACATGAACTTGTTCATAGTTATCAAGTATCATAAACACATAACTATCGCCTTCTTCATAAATGTACTGTGCTTTTTTATATGATAAATCAGCCTCTTCAACACTTTCAGTAGATGAAAAAGTTTTTTCTATCATATTGCCTTTAAGCATATTTTTTAATTTAGTTTTAACATTTGCCTTTCTCTGCTGTGCTCTGTGAAAATGAGCATCTACTACTAAATAAGTTTCTCCGTCTAAAATTATAGCATCGCCTTTTCTTAAATCATTTACTGGTAACATTCAAAACCCCTATAATAAAATTTAATTAATTATTATTTATTTAACATGATAAAATTTTAATATTGATAAAAATACTATTCAGCCTCAATACCTAATTTATCATTAACATATTCTTTATTAAGTTCAAATATCTGTTTTTCTTTATCATCACTAGGCATATCATACATAGCATCAAGCATAACTCTCTCAAATAATGCTCTTAATCCTCTAGCACCTGTATGCTCTTCCATAGTTTTTTTCACTATAGATTTTAATGCCTCATCATCTATTTTTAATTCTATATTATCATAAGAAAATAATTTCTGATACTGCTTGGTTAAAGCATTTTTAGGCTCTTTTAATATTTTTAAAAGCTCTTCCTCTTTAAGCTCTTCTAAAGTAGCTATAACAGGAAGTCTTCCTATAAGTTCAGGAATAAGCCCGTATTTAACCAAATCTTCAGTAGCAATACTTTTCATTATCTCATCATAATTAAGATTATCCATAGAATTAACTTCTGCAGCAAAACCTAAACCCTTTTTAGAAGTTCTCTCAGCAATTGATTTTTCTATATCAATAAAAGCCCCACCACATATAAAAAGTATATTCGATGTATCTATATGTAAATTATCCTGATGAGGATGCTTTCTTCCACCATGAGGCGGAACAGTTGCAACAGTCCCTTCAACAATCTTTAATAAAGCCTGCTGTACACCTTCTCCTGAAACATCTCTAGTTATAGAACGCGATTCGCTTTTTCTAGAAATTTTATCTATTTCATCTATATATATAATTCCTTTTTCAGCAAGCTTTATATCTCCATCAGCATTCTGTATAAGTCTAAGAAGAATATTTTCAACATCATCACCAACATAACCAGCTTCTGTTACAGTGGTAGCATCAGCAATAGCAAAAGGTACATTCAAAGCCTTAGCTAAAGTTCTAGCCAATAATGTTTTTCCGCTTCCTGTAGGTCCTATTAAAAGAACATTAGATTTTTCTATTTCAACTTCATTCTTATCTTCAGAATTCTGCGTTATTCTCTTATAATGATTATAAACTGCTACGGATAATACCTTTTTGGCATAATCCTGCCCCACAACATATTCATCAAGCAAAGATTTTATTTGTTTTGGAGGCAATATCTTTATTTCATAATCTTTTTCTCTTGATTTTTTCTTCTGAACATTCATATTAAAATAATCATTTGCTATAGAAGAACAATCAAAACATAAATAACCTTCATTTCCTTCAATATATCTGCTTAATTCTTTAAGCTCTCTTCCGCATAGAGAACAAACTTCTTTTTTATCATTACCTTTTTTAGACATATCTCTCCAATATTAATAATTCTAATTAAGTTTATATATTCTATATTAAAATATAACTATTGCAATAAAAAATAAAAATAAAAAGTAAAAAAATAAAAGCTAATAAACTTAATAAAAAGAATATTAGCTCTACTTTATATTTTAAATATTAATTATTCTCTGCTTGAAAAAACTTTATCAATGATGCCGTAATCTTTAGCCTCATCAGCACTCATAAAATAATCTCTATCCATATCAGCTTCAAGCTTCTTAATATCCTGACCAGTATGACTAGCCATAATATTATTTAATATGCTTTTCAAACGAATAGTTTCTTTTAATTGTATTTCCATATCAGTAACCATACCTCTAGAACCGCCTGAAGGTTGATGAATCATTATTCTTGAATTAGCAGTAGCGAATCTTTTACCTTTAGCACCTCCTGCCAAAAGCAAAGCACCTGCAGAAGCGGCCTGACCAACGCATAAAGTAGCAACATCTGGTTTTACATACTGCATAGTATCATACATACCCAAAGCAGCAGTAACAACTCCTCCTGGACTATTTATATATAAAGAAATATCCTTTTCAGGGTCAGCTGATTCCAAAAATAAAAGCTGTGCTATAACTACATTAGCAACATCATCATTAATCTCTCCGCCCAAAAATATTATTCTATCTTTCAAAAGTCTTGAATATATATCGTAGGAACGTTCTCCTCTACTTGTTTGCTCTATTACATAAGGTATAGTCATATAATTTTTATCCATATTTTGTATTAACCTCTTAATTATTAAATTATATATTTATTAATATCCGCCCCAAACATCACTTTCTTCAGGCTGGAACTTAACAGAAGCCTTCTCTGAAACATTAACATGCTCTTTAACATAGTCCATTATAGCTTCAGAAGTAGCTCTAGTATGAGCATCACGCATTATATAATTAACTATATTTTGCTGTTCTTCTTTAGGAAGTTTAGAAAGTCCCATATAACTTTGATATTGATACATTCTATTAGCATATTCTTTAGCTTTATCTTCATTAACAGTTATAGAATCTTTATAAGTTTCTGAAAGTTTAGCCATAATCATATCAAAAGTTATTTGCTTTTTAACATTCTCTTCATATTCTTTTTTGATATCATCATCTGTTTTAGCAACTGACATTAAGAAATCTGTTTTAGTCATTCCTCTACTTGACATAGATCTTTCAAATTCATTCAAAGATATCTCAAGCTGTTCTTCAAAATATCCTTTAGGAAGAGTAATGTTAACTAATTCTATTAATTTATCAAATAAAGTTTCATTTATAAGTTCTCTATTAGCTCTCTCTTCTGCTCTTTTTACTAAATGCTCTTTCAATGATTCTTTTACCTTCTGTCTTTCTTCATCTTTTGAATCATCTTTCATATCAGGTTTTTCTACTTTTACTATATTCATTATAAAATCGGCTTCAGTTCCGTCAATATATGTTTTAAGAAGTTTTTTATCTTCTTTTTTTACACCTATAGTATTTCTAGCAAATATACTCTCATTCTCATCTTTACTTGCTACTACTGTAAGTTCTTTATTATATTTTTTATTAGCTTCATCATCAAATTCTATTTTTACAGAAACTCTGTCGCCTATTTCAGATTTCAAATCGCTTTCTTCAAAATGAGAAAATCTTTGAAGGGAAAGTTTATAAGCTTCTTCTATCACGCTATCATCAACATCATATTTATTTTTTTCAACATTTATAGAAGCTAAATCAGGCAAATCAAATTCAGGTATAGGATAATATTCATAATCAAGATAAAGTCCGTCGTCTTTCTTCTCTAAATTAAGAAGTTTAGGAGTACCTAAAGCCTTAACATTTTTTTCATCATGATAAGTATTCCAAGCCTCTTCTACAAAAACTTCATTAGTAGCACCTTCTAAAGCTTCTCTATATCTTGAAAGTATGATATTATTAGGAGCATGTCCTACTCTAAAACCTTTAACATTTACTCTAGGCTTATAGTATTCTATTTGCTTTTCTAATTCTTTATCATAAGCATCTTTAGAAATAGTAATTTTAAGTGTAACTAAATCTTTTTCATCAGTTGAAGTTTCAAATTGTAAATCTTTAATATCCATTTTAATATACCTTTTTAAAATTAAAAAATAAAAAAAATAACCCCAATAGAAAAAAAATATCTATTGGGGCTTATTAATGAGCGGGAAACGGGACTCGAACCCGCGACAGTCTGCATGGCAAGCAGAAACTCTACCAACTGAGTTATTCCCGCATAGACATTGAAAAAATTATAACATAAAAGAAAAAAAAGTCAATACTCAAACTATAAAAAATCTAAATATATATTTTTACTTCAATGAAAAAAAATCTTCTAAAAATCGTCCTACACCGTCTTCATTATTAGTTAAACATATATAATCAGCTTTTCTTTTTACTTCTTCTTCCGCATTTTTTACAGCAACACCAATACCAGCATATTCTATCATTTCTATATCATTATAATTGTCTCCAAAAGCTATTACCTCTTCTCTTTTTATTCTTTTTTTATTGCATAACCATTCCAAAGCATTGCCTTTATTTATACCATAAGCTAAAACCTCAAGAAAATTCGTATGAGAAAATGAAGTATGAACATTAAAATTATTTCTTATCTCATCTTGAAGTTTTTCAAGTTTATCTCTATCCCCTATAAACACCATCTTACTAAACTCAAAATCATTAACATTATCAAGTCCTACAATAGCATCTGTAATTTTTTCTCTTTCAATATATCTCTTATAATAAAAATCTGGTTCGGATACTATATATCTTCCTCCACTGTAGACATGAAGATAAACATCATATTTATTATAAAGTGCACAAATTGATTTTGATGTAGAAGAATCCATTACTTTATTATAAATAAAATTACCATTAGTATCTGCTATTACAGCTCCGTTAAAAACTATAGAATGATTATCATTTTCAATCATATTCTTATAACGCTTCATACCATTAAATGGTCTTCCTGTAGAAAGTATTATTTCTATTCCTTTTTTCATTAAAGATTGAAAAACTTTTTTATTATAATCACTGATAGAACTATTTTCATTTAAAAATGTTCCATCCAAATCTGTTACTATTAATTTTATATTATTTTCTTTAGGCATATTAATCATAAAAATATATTATCATAAAATTTATCAAAAACAAGTGCATTATAATAATAAATCTTCTTCGCTTTTTTTATTATAATTGGATTTTATAGGCTCAAATGAATATCTATGCATATCACTAGGTCCGTACATCTCTATAGCTTTAATATGTTCTTTTGTGCCGTATCCTTTATTTTTAGAAACTTTATATTTCTGATAAAAATCAGGAAGTTCATTCATCATTTTATCTCTAGTTACTTTAGCAATTATACTTGCACATCCTATACTATAAGATTTAGAATCCCCTTTAATTATAGAACATTGCTTTATATCAGTATCTAATTTTATAGCATCTATTAAAAGCATATTAGGTTTTATACTTAAATTTTCAACTGCCTTAGTCATTGCCAATTTAGAAGCATTATAAATATTAATTTCGTCTATAGTTTTGGAATCAACAGAATAAACACTATAGCATAAAGCTTTATCAATAATTTTATAATAAAGTTCTTCTCTTTTTTTTGCGGTAATTTTTTTAGAATCATCAATTTCTTCTACTATATTTTCTTTAATCAATTCAATATCTTCATTGAGTTCTAAAGGCATTATAACTGCCGCAGCCGTAACAACTCCAAATAGACAGCCTCTTCCAACTTCATCAATGCCACATATATATTTGTACCCTAATGATAAATATTCTTTTTCATATAAAAATTTATCTAATTGAAATTTATTATCCAAAAAACTATCCATAAATTAATACACTATTATAATAATTTATACGCTAAAAATACAGCTATCATAACAGCTAAAACTGAAATAGATAATATAGTTATATCATTAATTTTGCTGCTTAATCCTTTATTATTATATACAACTTCCCTATTTTCGATACATTTAATCAAATCATCATTGGATGAATTATGTGATTTATTAGAATTAGTATTCTTTTTATATGATTCAGATTTTTTATTTACAATATTCAATAACTGTTCATACTTTATATTATTGCTATCTAAAAGATCATTTACTGACTTGATAAACTCATCATTTTTCAATTCCTGATTTTCAAGCTTTTTATATATAATATTAGTAAATTCATCAAACTGGGAATTATCTTTATTTAGAAATTTACTAATCTCCTCTTCTAAATCTTTATGATTCTTTCTTATATCTGAAAACTCTTTAAAATTCTTCAAATTCTGTTCAAGCATCACACTGTTATAATTAGTATTATTTTTTTCTATTTTCTCATCTATCTTGGCATCTACACTGCTTGATAATTCTTCTTTAAATCTATTAAAATTATCTTTCTCTTCTTCTAGAAATTTACTTTGTTCTTCTAGTTTAGTATTCAAACTATCTATTTCTTTTTTATTTTTTTCATTATCATCTGAATAAGTATTTAATTTATCATTAATATTGTTAATTAATTCATCATATTTGGAATTGTTCTCATTTATAGAATTATTAATATCAGATATAGAATTATTAATATCAGAAATATTTTTATTAATAGAATTTCCCAAATTTTCATGATTCTTTCTTATATCTGAAAATTCCTTAAAATTCTTCAAATTCTGTTCGAGCATTACATTATTATAATTAGTATTATTTTTTTCTATTTTCTCATCTACACTACTTGATAATTCTTCTTTAAATCTATTAAAATTATCTTTTTCTTCTTCTAGAAATTTAGCTTGCTCTTTTTTACTCTCATTCAATATATTAGTTAAATTATCTATTTCCTTTCTATGTTTACTTGATTGATTTGATAATTTTTCATTAACATCATTAATCAAATCATCATATTTTATATTATTCAAACTTATAGCATTATCAACTTTTTCTACAGTTTCTTCCAAAGCAGATTGACTCTTTTTCAAATCATCAATTTCATTGAAAGTCTTTAAATTCTGATCCAACATTACTGTACCGAATTGATTTTCTACAGAAGAAATTTTTTCATCATATTTATTTTTATTTCTATCTATTTTCTCATTTATATCCTTAATAATATTATCATAATTTTTACTTAAATCTTCTTTTTCTTTCTTTAATAATTTTATTTGATCTTCTTTACTTTCTTCTAACTTAGTATGCAAATTATCTATTTCTTTTTTATACTCATCTGCATATGAACCCAATTTATCATTAATTCCATTTATAAGCTCATCATATTTTATATTACTTCTATTTATAGAATCATTAATTATATTATTGATATTCTTATTAACAGAATTTTCAAAATCTTTATGATTCTTTTTTATATTTGAAAACTCTTTAAAATTCTTCAAATTCTGTTCAAGCATCACATTATTGTAACTGGCATTATTTTTCTCTATTTTCTCATCTATCTTTTCATCTAAATTATTATAAAGTTCTTCTTTAAGATTATTCAATACTTCTTTTGAGTCTTCTATAGATTTAAATTGTTCTTCTCTACTGCTTTCTAATTTATCATTCAAATTACTTATTTCTTTTTTGTATTCTTCTAAATAAGAATTTAATTTATCACTAATATCATTATATTTAATATAATTTTCATTTACAGAACTTTCTAAATCTTTATGATTCTTTTTTATATTTGAAAATTCCTTAAAATTCTTCAAATTCTGCTCAAGCATTATATTATTGTAACTGGCATTATTTTTTTCTATTTTCTCATCTATGATATTATACAATTCTTCTAATTTATCAGAAATAGCATTATTTTCTAAATCATTTTTATTTAAAGTTTCTAATAATGATTTTACAAACTCTTCATCTTTTAAAATATCTTTTATAAAATTTTCTTTTTCTTCTACAGGCATATCTTTAGAAATAGATTCTATATTTTTTTCTAATTTATCTATTCTTTGAATGATATCAAAAACTTTATTTTCATCATTACCGTCATTAAAATCTTTTCTTTCATTTAACATATCATCATTTAAACCCATTACAATATTCCTTGAATTTATATTGTTAACTTTATAAAAAAAAATAAAAGATAACAGTAAAATATCGTCATAAATATACTTATAATTTAAAATACTAAAAAAATTATTCTTGATATAAATTTATTTATGCTTTATATATGTATAAATTCAAAAATATATCAGAGGTTAATATTGGCTAAAGTATTAGGACAAACAACTCCGCTTAAAATAATGTCAGGTATATACAAAAGTGGCAGACTTCATCATGCCTATTTATTTTATGGAGATGAAGGAGTAGGCAAATTTGAAAGTGCTTTAAATTATGCTAAAGCAATTTTATGTGAAAGTGGCAATGGAACATACTGCGATGAATGCAAATCATGCAAAATGATAGATCAATATAAACATCCTGATGTTATAGTAGCCGCAACTGATGAGAGATTTAGAAATGCTGAGATTTATTTCAATCAATATTTGGAATATAAGTTACCGCATTTATTTAATAATTTTTACTCTGCCTGCCGTTCTATACTATATAAAGTGGAATCTATGCTATTTGACAGCTATGACAATTATCCAAATAGTGAACCTAAAGAATATATGCTTGGAAACAAAAAAGAAACATCAAGATATGCCCTAATAGAGCCTTATTATTTGGCGGTGAATTATACATTAAATGAATTAAATGCAGATAATGTAGAGTTTATAGATTCAATATTTAGAAATAAGTCCAAAGAGGCTTTAAATATAGCAAAAAATAAAGGTACTAAAAAGAAAATCTCAATAGAAGGAGATTTCTTCAATGCTTTAAAAAAAATATATTATAATATCATACATACTGTAATACCATTGGATACGGTAAGAAATATTATAGAATTAACATATAGAAAGCCGAGAATATCAAGTAAGAGAATAATTATTATAGAAGGTATAGAATTAATGGATAAAAGAGCTCCTAATATATTTTTGCGTACTTTAGAAGAGCCTTCGGATAATAATATATTTATTTTAATAACATCTGATACCAATAAGTTGATACAGGATGGTATGAAACCTCTGAGATCTCGTATGATGGAATTAAAATTTTCTTCTTTATCCGAAAATACATTAAGATCTATATTAATGAAGAGATTAAGACTAAATGAAGAAAAAACTGCCCTTGTATTGGAAAATTCTTATGGAAGTGTATCCAAAGCTGTAAAATATGTACTTGACAAAAAATCAAATACAAGCGATAATATACACAAAGTATTATTATCTTTTATGGGCGCTGCTTTAAATAATACCCCTTCTCAAATAGCCTCACTAACAACACTATTATGTGAAGGCGAATATGAGATTGTTGATACTATTAAAGAAATGATTAATATTCTAAAAAGGTCTTTAGAAGATAAATATCTTGAAATAGAAAACCGAGATTATATTCTTCCAAGTTCTATTTCAGATGAAAGTATTGTATGGACTATTGATGAGTTAGATTTAGCAGTCAATACCCTAATTAATACAAATACTCAACCTAAAATGCTGCTTTATAAAACTTTAGGCAACATTTATATGTGGTTACACAATTATAATAAAAATTTATAGGAGTTATACATGAAAAAATTATTTCTTGTATTAAGCGTAATGATTCTAGCTTTAAGCCCAGCATACGCACAGGATGAAAATGCTGCAGATACTACTGCTGCTACTGAACAAACTACTGATACTGCTGCTACTGAAAATCAGAATGCTGCAGGAGATACTAACACAGTAGATGGAATAAAATCGTTTGCCCCTTCATTTACTGATTTAAGAAATACTGATGACGTTGCTCTTGACAAAGAATATAATCTTCTTCAAACTAATCTTACAAAAATAAGAGAAGATTATCTATTTAGAGTACTTTATAAAGCTAATAAAATACTAGAGCGTTATACTAATGTTAATTTTACTGATACTAATGAAATGTTCTACAATGCTGTTTATTTCTACGATTTAGTTGCTAAACCTATCGCTAATGATAATAATGTGGATATGGCTCTTCATGAATTAGATAAATCTTTTAGAATTTATAATGAAATAAAGCCTATTTATGAAATACTTGGTAAAACTAATGAATTAAAACAATCAGACTATGAATTAAATCTTTATGCAGGTATTTTTAATCTTTTCAAAGGTACAGCAGGTTACTATGCAAAAAGCAGATATCATTTACTAAAAGCTTTAGACAATGAAATTACAGGTGAAAATGATACTCAAAAAATGATCATGTTAAACACTTATTTAGCTGGTGTTAACTATAACTTAGCTACTATCAATCAAAATAGTGATGTAAGTAAAGTTTATTTCTTGAATGAAATGTTCAATAACCTTTGGGATTTAACTACATTAAAAACTGAAGATGAAAGTATTAAAACAGCTAAATATAAGTTGTTAATCACTAAATATCATAAAATATTATACACTACTTCTGACAGATTCAGAACTACATATTCTAAATACTATGACGAGTTAGGTTTCGTTTATGGTAATACTGAAGATGAAGTATTAAGCAGAGAACCAAGAGCTGTTTACAGAGATTATGAAAACGAGGCTGCTGATCCTAGTACTACTACAGAAACTCCTGCAACAGAAAATACTGAAACAACTAATTAATTTTTATAATTAATTATCAATATAATTAAAGGCATGCCATTAATTTGGTATGCCTTTAACTCATTTAATAGTAATTTTTATCAATAAGTTATCAATATTATTTAATAACTACTTGACATTAATTTAAAATAGTTTATTATATTAGAAGTTTATATTAAAATAAAAAATGAAGGAGTAAAATTATGTTTGAATTAATGAAACTTCCATATGGAAAAGAAGATTTAGCACCACATATGTCTTCTAATACTTTAGATTTCCACCATGGAAAACACCTAAATACTTATGTAACAACTCTTAATGATTTAGTATCTAAAGATGCATCATTACAGGGTAAAAGCATTGAAGAATTAATAACTTTATCATATAACAATGCTGATAAACAAGCTGTATTTAACAATGCAGGACAGGTTTATAACCATGAAGAATTCTTCAAAATGCTAAAAAAAGACGTAGCTATACCTGCTGAAGTAAAATCAAAAATTGAAGCAGATTTCGGTTCATTTGATGCTTTTAAAGAAGCTTTCACTACAGGCGGTAAAACTCAATTCGGTTCAGGATGGGTTTGGCTTGTTATGAATAATGGTAAATTAGAAGTTAGAAAATATTCTAATGCTATGAACCCTGTAGCTGACAAAATACATGGTGTTTTAACTTGCGATGTTTGGGAACATGCTTACTATTTAGATTATCAAAACAGAAGACCTGATTTCTTAACTACTTTTGTTGATCATCTAGTAAATTGGGATTATGTTCTTGAAAGAATCAAACTTGCAAAATAATTTAGTTTAAACTAATTATTTATATTTTTTTAGGAGAATTAAAATGAAGGATTTAAAAGGTACAAAAACTGAAGCAAATTTACATGAAGCTTTTGCTGGAGAATCTATGGCTAGAAATAAGTACACTTATTTTGCCAGCGTAGCAAGAAATGAAGGTTATGAGCAAATTGCTGCTATTTTCCTTGAAACTGCTGAAAATGAAAGAGAACATGCTAAAATACACTTCAAATACCTTAATGGTATAGGTGATACTCTTCAAAACTTACAATCTGCTTGGGAAGGTGAAAATGAAGAGTATGAACATATGTATCCAAGAATGGCTAAAGAAGCTACTGAAGAGGGTTTTGAAGAAATAGCTCGTTCTATGAAATTAATCGGTGATGTTGAAAGAGATCACAGAGAACGTTATGCTAAATTAAGAGAAGCTGTAAAAAGCGGAAGCGTTTTCAAAAAAGCTACTAAAGTTCAGTGGAAATGTAGAAACTGCGGTTTCATAGTAGAAAGCGAAGAAGCTCCTGCACTTTGCCCTGTTTGTAAACATGCTAAGAAATTCTTTGAAGTACGTGTTGAAAATTATTAATCGTTTTTAACAATTATTTCTTAATAAAAAAAGAAGAGGGAAAATTATTATCTCCCTCTTCTTTCTTATTTTAAACTATTAATTTTTTAGTATAATCAATAAAAGAACTAAATATTCAAAAATTATAGCCTCTATTCGCATTTCTCTATAAAAATAATTCTTTCTAATAAATAATAAAGTATCAATAAATCAAAACTAACAATATAATCATGTGATGAATTATAAATTGCATCATAATAATTTAAAAATACTACATATCCATCCCTGCCTCATCAATTAAGATGAAAAAATTTGACTTCTTTTTATACCTGCAAAACAATTTAAATTAAAATGATCATAATTAAAATAATTTTTATATACATCAAATAAATTATTATCTTTTATAGCAACAGTCATTTTATCCACAACCTTCTTTATAGCGTAATATTGTTTTTCTGATTTATAAATATATTTTACTTAAAAATAAAAAATTATTAAATACTTACATTATTATATTTTAATGAACATATAACACCTTTTATAGTTTTTTTTCAAAAATATTGATATTTAATACAAAAAAGAATTGCAATTAAGAAGTTTTTACTATAGAATGGCTAATTAAAATATTTTTTATTCAATTCATATCTAAACAAAAAGGAAAATAATTATGTCTATTAAAATAAGAGAAGCATTAACATTTGATGATGTATTATTAGTACCAAAAGAATCTGATATACTTCCTAAAGATGTTTCTTTAAGAAGAAAACTCACAAAAAAAATAACATTAAACATTCCATTAATAAGTTCACCAATGGATACTGTAACAGAGTCTAAAATGGCAATTGCTATGGCATTATGTGGTGGTTTGGGAGTAATACATAAGAATATGCCTTTAGAACAACAAGTCAAAGAAGTTGAGATAGTAAAAAACTTTAAAGATATAGAAAATAAAGAAAATGTTACACTGTCAATCGATGGTTCTTTAGTAGTTGCTGCAGCAATAGGAATATCTGAAGATAGATATGAGAGAATAGAAAAACTTATAGAAGCAAAAGTTGATTTAATAGTTATAGATACGGCTCATGGACATTCCAAAAATGTATTAAATGCTATAAAAGAAATTAAGGATAAATACAAACAAGTTGAGGTAATAGCTGGAAATATAGCAACTGCTGATGGAGCTAAAGCATTGATTGATGCTGGAGTGGATGCTATAAAAATAGGAATAGGTGCTGGTTCTATATGTACAACTAGAATCATTGCAGGAGTTGGGGTGCCACAGCTTACTGCTATATACGATGCTTCTGATATAGCTAAAAAAAATAAGGTAGGTGCTATAGCTGATGGAGGAATAAAGTATTCTGGAGATATTGTAAAGGCATTTGCTATAGGTGCTGATGCTATTATGGCTGGGGGGCTTTTCTCATCTACTTATGAAGCTCCGGGGGAGGTAATTATAATAGATGGAAAAAAATATAAGCCTTATAGAGGAATGGGGTCTGTTGGTGCTATGATACATGGAAGTAAGGACAGATATTTCCAAAGTGAGGTTATAAATAAATCTAAATTTGTACCTGAAGGAATTGAAGGGGTTACAGAATATAAAGGTCATGTTTCTGATGTTGTATATCAAATAGTTGGAGGGATACGAGCTGGAATGGGCTATATAGGTGCTGAAAATATAGAAATGCTTCAGGAGAAGGCTGAATTTATAAGAATAACAAATCAAGGTTTGGCTGAAAGTCATGTACATGATGTAAAAATAACTTCAAAAGCACCTAATTATTAATTTATAAAAAGCTAGCTGATAACTATATTAATTTTTGTTATCAGCTATTTTTATATAATTTATCTATCATAATAATTAAGAAATTTAATTTTATAAAAACTTGAATTTTTTAAACTCTTCTTATATAATTATTAGATTATAATCAATTTTTTAATTAAAAATTAAGGATATACAAATGTCATCTAATAAAAAATTTGTACCTAAAAAGAAAAGCACAGTAGTAAAAACTTTACAATGGCTTGGAGTATCCGCTGTTTCAATACTTTTGATAATTTATTTTTTAGTAGTAGATACTAGAGGAAGTCAGAAAACTCCTACAATTGGTTCAGTTAATGGAAAACCTATATACTATACAAGTACCAGTCCTTATGGAAAAGCTTTTAAACAGATAGAAACTAATTATCAACAGTTAGGAATACAAATTAATAATGAGATGTATGACTATATAGATAATTTAGCATTTAGAATAGCAGTTTCATCAATTTTATTGAATGATATAGCAAAAAAAAATATTGATGTAAGCGATAATTTTATAGTTGAAGCTATGAAAAGTGAATTCATAGATAATAATGGTGTTTATAATCAAATGGCTTATGAATCGTTCATTAAAAACTCTTCTCAATCTGAAAAGGTAAAAATAGAAAAAGATTTAAAAGAAAATATATTAGCACAGACTGTTTCTTCAGAATTATTTGCTTCTGTAAAATTAAATTCTTTAGAAGTGCAAAGAGAATACAAAAAGAATCTTACAAGAAGAGATATTGAAATGGTTTATATAAATGCTGCAGAAATAGTTCAATCTACTGATATATCTGATGCAGATTTGGAAAAATATTTTAATGATAATAAAACTAATTTTGCTCAGGCTGATATTTCTTGGATAATATTAGAAAGTGGCGGTGTAGCTGATAATTTACATAAATCTCTAAAAGATGATATAACTTTATTTGAAAAAAGTGCTATGGAAAAGAGTATTGATACTAATAATTATAAATTAGGATATATTACAAGAATGCAAATGCCTTCTGAAGATTTTGCTAATAAAATTTTTGCTGATAATAAAGGAAATAATCTTTTAAAACCTATATATGCTAATGGTTATTACTATATTGTATTAGTTAATGATATCAGAATACCTGAAAAATATACAGATGTTAATAAAGAAGTATTAAAAAGAGAATATCTAAATGTTAATATAAATACACTTTTAGAGGCTGAAAAAACAAAACAAGCTGAAGTATTGAAAGCTGCAGTATCAGGCATTAATAATTTACAAACTTTAAATGGTAATGGATATATTAAATATTATAAACCTGCTCAGGCATTTTCTTATAATCAAGGAAGATTAAATACTGTAGAGGGTGCTATAATACCAGATTCTGCTTCAGAAGCTTTTTATATGCATGCTTTCTCTCTTCAAACAAATCAAATTAGTGATGTTATAAGATTGGATAATGGTGTTGCCGTTATGAAACTTGTATCGGAAGAAAAACCTAATATGGTTACATTAGCTTCTATAAATAGGGCAAATATAAATAGAAATACTGTACAAAAAAGAATTAATTTGATACAGAATGAATGGGAAAATCAGCATATTGCAAATGCTAGAGTAAAAAAACATGAAGTAAGATAATTAATATAAAAGGCAATTATATAAAGATAAAAGCTATTATTAAAAATATAATTGCCATTTTTATATTTATTATAATAATACCTGATATAATAAAAATATAAAGACAATCATATCATTCTCTAAAGCCTATAACTAAAATTTTTATAAATTTAAATGTATCAGACATGATAATAGTATGCGATTCATATATTGGCAAAGTTTATAGCAATGAATTTACAAATTTTTAGAACATTGCCATTATAAAAAATAATGCAATATAAAACATAAAAATCATATAAAATAAGTTTTAGTCTTAAAAAATACTAAAGTAAAATGCTAAATATACTTAATGTAATCACTTTCTGCAATACTTTAAGCTAAATAAGAGAAAAAGCTACTCCATTTCCTTGAAAACCTATTCTATTTGCTGGAACATGAAAACAATATTCAAATAATGCAATACTCCAGCTTATCAATATTATCATAGATAATGATAATTTAGGAAAACTTTTTATCTCACTACCAAGTCATTATAATAAATGCATTTGAGAATACAAGAAGTACTATAGTTATTATTCCTTTCAAATTATATTTTAATACTATATTTTTATATCATAATGAAATTCTAAAATATTACAAATTATAAAAAATAATTTATATATGTTATTTTGTTAAAATAATAAGCCCCTATTATTTAATAGGGGCTCACAGTTTAATTAAATGAAGGTTATAAAATATATTGTATCAATTTAGGGATACAAAGTTGTTGACATCATTAATGTTCTCTAACATTTGTTAGTATATTCTAACATATTTCAGTACTTTGTCAATACCTAAAAAAGAAAAAAATAATTTTTTTTTTAATTATTACACTCCCCTACATAGTTTTTATTAGATTTTTCTATGATTATTTAATTTGGCTCTATTAATATGAAAAAATATTAGAAAGTGAAATACTTATTCTAAGAGAATAAAAAATGATAGTAAAGATGACTATAAAGGATTATGTTTTATACTTCAGGATAAAGAAACAATATATGCTTATGAACATGCTTTTGTGATGAAGAGGTAAAAAATGCTTTGAAAATCAATTAATAAGATATAAAAGTTATGGTTTTGTTTTATGAGCTTATTAGTTAAAGAAAATAATGAATTTATAGGAAAAGCTGAACTTACTATGTAAAAATATGTAAAAAATAGATAAAAAAATAAATGATAATGATGCACTTCTTGAAATAGGATATTTATTTAATAAAAATTATTGGCATATGGGATTAGTAACAGAAACTGCTATAGTCTGTAAAGATTATGCTTTTAATGTTTTGAAAGAGAAAAGAGTTTATTCTATAATAAGATATAATGATACTGCATTGCAAAAAGTTACAATTAGAAACGGTATGAAAATTATAATAATATAATAAAATATTACTATAATATTTATTATATCATTATATATTTTGTGCTGAAAACAATAAAAAAGAAATGACTAATTAAAGCCATTTCTTTTATAAAATTCAATTAAAATTTGAAACTATTAATCTGAGTAACCATATCCTCTATTTTACTTCTCACTTCTTTAGTAGAACTTGCATTAGATTCAGCCAAAGTACTATTTTCACCTGTTATAGAATTTAATTGTATCACAGAAATATTTATCTGATTAATACTATCAGCCTCCACAACAGCACGTTCAGATATTGAAGTCAATTTAGTAAGCATATCTTGAGCCAAAGCCTCAATATCACCAAGTATCTTAGATGATTTTTCTACAGCCTGATTTCCTATATCTACTTTACTTAAAGCATCATTAATAGTATCAGTTATATTTTTAGCAGTTTCATCTACATTTTGAGCAAGAGAACGTATTTCACTAGCTACAACAGCAAATCCCTTACCTTGCTCTCCAGCACGTGCCGCCTCTACAGCAGCATTCAAAGCTAATATATTAGTTTGAAAGGCAATTGATTGTATAAGTTTAGTCATATCTGCTATCTTTTTACTCGATTCTAATATTTCATTCATACTATTTATAATTTCAGAAGAAGATTCAACACCTATTTTTGTAGCATCTACAACTTTAGTACTCATATTTTTAGCATCATCAGAATGAACATTAGTTTCATCAAGAGATGTTGATAATGATTCTATTAAACTTGATAATTCCTCAAGAGATGAAGCCTGAGTAGTACTTCTATACGATAAATTCATAGTGCCTTCTGATACAGTATCTATTTCATTATTAATAAAATGAAGTGATTCTTGAATAAAATGAATAGAACTTCCAAGAGATTTCTGCATATCTTTAATACTATTAACCAAAACACCTGTTTGATCAGATTTTTTCAATAATTTTTCATCAAAATTGGCATTGAAATGCTTATCAGACATATTTCTAATAACCTCTATAGCCCTGTCCAATGTCTGAGATAAAGGATTAACATTAAACATTACAAGTAAGAACTGAATACACAAGAAACCTAAAGCTACTATTACCATTATAATAGACAATGTAAATATTCTAGAATTAAGTCTTTTACTGCTTCCATTTCCTACAATAAGCCAAGGAGTATCATCTATTTTATAAACGGCTGTCCACTTATCTTTTCCTAATTTAACACTGTCAAGCTGAGGAGCATTAAATTCTGTATAAATAGTTCTCTGTTCATTAAATAACAAATTATTATCACTATGAGTGATAAATCTTCCGTCATTCAATGCTATAAAAAATTTACTTTCATTATCAGAAAGTAGTAATTGAGATATTCCTGTAAATGATATATCTATACCTATTACACCTTTAAGTAAACCATTAGACATAATAGCTCTGGATATAGTTATAACAATATCTCCTGTCTGAGCATCTTCATAAGGAGAACTTGTATATGATAAAGAAGGATTTTTAACAGCTTCAATATACCATTCTCTTGTAGTCTGGTCAAAATCTACTAATTTATCTCCAAATACTACTACTAATGTACCTCCGTCTTTATATGGAACAGTATCAGCAAAATATATATTTTTGATATCATTTCTTTTTCTCTTAAGTTCCTTAAAAGAATTAAGCATTTGAGTATAATCTGTTTCATACATACAATAAGAACTTAAAACATCTATTTGCGAATTAAAATAACTAATCCAGCTTGTAACTAAAGTTTTATTTTCATATATACCTCCTCTTATATCCAAAGAAAATTCATTCTTATATCGAGGTATAAAATATAAAATCAATCCTGTAACAATAATCGCTATAAAAATAGAAAAAGGAATTAAAAATTTTAGCATTAATAGATATTTCTTTTTATCATTCATATATATTTCTCCGAATAAAACTCAATAAATAGTATAATTTTTTATTTTTATTGTCAAGTATATTTTTTGTATACATAATTTTACTAAAAAATACTATGTTAATATGAAATTTAAAAAAAATCATAAAAAATGAGACTTAAAATTAATTAAGCCTCATTTTTATTATTATAAATTAGTTATTTTTTAATTTTTTATATCGAGTAAATCATCTCCAACATTTATGGAACTAGAATTAGTTTCATCTATATTGGAATAATCATCAGAATTTGTAACTATAATAGGTGTTATAACAGGATATCCTGCATTTTTAATACCTTCAATACTAAATTCTAATAATAAATCACCCTTCTTAATTTTTTGTCCTTCTTCTATATGTGAAGTAAAATGTTCTCCATTTAACTTAACTGTATCCATACCTACATGTATCAATAATTCAACACCATTATCAGAAGTTAAACCTATAGCATGTTTAGTAGGGAAAGCAGTTTCTATTACACCGTCAAAAGGAGCATATACTTTACCTTCAGTAGGTTCAATAGCAACACCCTTACCCATAGCACCGCTTGAGAAAGCCTCATCTTGTACATTTGATAATTTTACTATTTTACCATTTATAGGAGCATATACCTTATAAGCAACTTTATTTGAAACTTCTTTTTTCTCTTCTTTTTTATTATCTGAAGTTTCCTTTTTAGTTTCTAAATCTCCATTATCTGATATATCTTGATCACTTATAGGATCCTGTAAATAATCTTCTAATTTTGATTTTATTACAGTAACTTTAGGACCGTATATTACCTGTATACCGTTTCCTTTCTTAATGATTCCTGCAGCACCGCTAGCCTTTAATGAAGCATCATTAACTTTACTAGGATCAAATACTGTTATACGAAGTCTTGTAGCACAGCAGTCAACATCGCTTATATTTTTCTTACCGCCAAGTCCTGCAGTGATTAAAGGAGCTTCTTCATATTGGAATAAAGGATTAGTATCAACAGCTTCACCACTTGCAGCAGCCTTAGCAGCAGCTACATCAGCTCTTCTATACAATTTAGGCTCTTCACTATCAGGTTCTCTTCCAGGTGTTTTCCAGTCAAATTTCTTTATTAAAGTAGAGAATAATAAATAATATATAAAGAAGTAAGCAGCACCTACTATTACAATCCATACCCAATTAGTTTTAGCATTTCCTTGTATTATTCCAAATAAAAATAAATCTATTAAACCACCTGAGAAAGTTTGACCTACTGTAACATTAAGTATATGCATAAGCATAAAAGATACACCAGCAAGTAAACAGTGAATAGCATAGAATATAGGAGCTACAAATATAAATGTAAACTCTATAGGTTCAGTAATACCAGTAAGCATTGCTGTTAAAGCTGCTGAGAAAAGTAAAGCACCTACAACCTGTCTTTTTTCAATTCTAGAAGTTCTATACATAGCCAAAGCAGCACCTGGTAACCCAAATATCATAAATGGGAATTTACCAGTCATAAATCTAGTAGCTTCAACACTGAATGAAGTTGTTGTAGGAGAGCCTAATTGAGCGAAGAATATATTCTGAGCACCTTCTACTAATGTACCATCTATCATCATAGTACCACCCAAAGAAGTCTGCCATAATGGTGTATAGAATACATGATGAAGTCCGAAAGGTATCAATGCTCTTTCTATTATACCATAAAATAATGTACCCACATAACCAGAACCAGCTATTAAATCTCCCAATTTATTCATTATAACCTGTACAGGAGGCCATACATAATACATCAATATACCAACTATTAAAAATACTATTGAAGATATTATAGGAATAAATCTTGTACCGCCGAAAAATGATAATACTTGAGGAAGTTCTATAGTATAATATCTGTTATGCAAAGCAGCGACTCCAAGTCCAACTATTATACCACCGAATACACCCATTTGAAGCGATAATATACCAACAACATTAGTAGTAGAACCAGCTAAAAGTTTATCAGCTCCCCCCATAACTGTTATCATCTTACCTATAGAAGCATGCATTACAAAAAATGCTATAGCACCTGATAAAGCAGCAACCTCTTTTTCTTTCTTTGCCATACCTATAGCTACACTCATAGCAAATATAATAGGTAAATTGGCAAATATTATATTACCAGCCTCACTCAATACCGATAATATATCATAGGCAATAGTTCCAGGACCTAAAATACCCATTAAATTATAAGTTTCAAGCATTGTGGTATTAGTTAATGAACTTCCCACTCCAAGAAACAGACCTGCTACGGGAAGTACAGCTATAGGAAGCATGAATGATCTTCCTATTCTTTGTAATACACCGAAAATTTTATCCTTCATAATAAAGACTCCAGATTGTTAAAATTTTTTGATATTATAATATTATGTATACTTGTATCACATATATAAATTATAAAGTCTTATATTAAGTATAATAATTTTTTTTATAATTGTATACATTTTTTGATATTAATTTTATCTTTAATCATCAATAATATGATTTTTTACCAAATAATCACAAATTTTGATGATAAAATATATAACATTATATTATGTAACAAAATCTTATAATGTATAATCAATATTTTAAGATGATTTTATATTGAGTATAGGTTTTAATCTGTCTATTATTTCCGCTGTAGGTTCTATAAGTTTCTCTATTTTCTTTGAATTTTTATAAGCCTGCGGTGCTTCATCTAATGTATTTTTTGAAATACTGCTAGAATAAATGCCTTTCATAGAATCAACAAAATCTTTCATATTTATTTGCTTTCTCGCCTGCATTCTTGATAAAACTCTGCCTGCTCCATGTGGTGCCGAATAATTCCAATCATCATTGCTTTTACCATCGCATATAAGTATACCATCACGCATATTAAAAGGTATTATCATCTTTTCTCCCTTATAACTTCTTATAGCTCCCTTTCTTATGATAAAATCTTCAAAATCTATAAAATTATGTACTGATGAAAAGCTATAATCTGTTTTTATATCAAGAGCATCTTTTATAATTTGAAGCATAGTTTCCCTATTTACCTTTGCATAATACTGTGCTGTTACCATATCTATGCAGTAATCAAACATAGCTTTGCCATATATATAATCACCGCTTTTTATTATTTCGCTGTACTCATTATATTCTTTTGTATTTTTATCCTCTATATTATGAACACTATTAATAAAATCTTTTGCTTCTTCTATTCTTTTTTTATTTTTTCTTATATGATATTCGCAAATCATTTTTCCGAAATTTCTTGAACCAGAATGTATTGTAAGAAAATAACTTTTATTTAAAGACTCCCCTATCTCTATAAAATGATTTCCACCTCCGAGAGTACCTATTGAATTATTGAATTTTTCCATATCCATTTCTATTCTGGCACATAGATTTTCTATATAATTTTTATCAATATTAAAAGTCCCGAATTTAGTATTATATTTTTTATTGTATTTTATTACAAAATGTCTTATAAGTTCATTTAATTCTTTAAAATTAAAAAGATTATTAAAATTTTTCTTATGAGTTTTATGTCCCATAGGAATATTCTGCTTTATAGTTTTATCTATTTTTTCTAATGAAATTTTTTTTATATCATTATTTAATTTGGAAGAAATCATTCCGCAACCTATATCAACGCCTATATGAAAAGGATTCACTCTATCAGTTAAAGGCATAGTAAAACCTATAACTATACCCTTTCCTATATGAGTATCAGGCATTATTCTTACCTTTACATCTTCGCTTACTTTTTCATTTAAAATACTATATATTAAACTGTAGGATTCTTCATCAACATTATCAGTAAAAATTTTACAGTCTTTATTGTATTTGCCTTTCAATTCTATCATAAAGAACCTCCTCATATTATGCAATATAAATACTATAATGATAAAATTTGTAAAAAATTAAAAATAAACTTTTATCATTAAGAATTTAATATAGAATTAACTTTATTAATCATTTTATCTCTTGTTTTATTCCTCAATTTTTTAATAGGAATATACCAAACAATTTTATCTATTAATTTATAGAATATACCTTTATATTTATTCATAGCAAATATATTCATATATTCAAATGTATTGTCTAAAAAAAATGGAGTGAGTGTAAAATATTCCCAAAATTTATTATAATATAAATTTATTCTGCAAGCATAATTATTATTTAGAGGCTTGTTATTAGCCCCAGCAAAATAAAATGTAACAATTTTTATTTTTCTATTTTTATCAGCATTTTTTACATAAGTATCAACACCAAAATCCATAAATTGTATTTTTTCTTTAAACAAAAAATACAATATATGTTCTTCTGTATATATAATATCTGAATATTTATTGACGCATTCATCAATTAGTTTTTCTATATTTTCTAAACCTATTTCTTCTCTTATCTTTTTTAAGTTAAATAATAGCACACCGCTAGTTAAATATTCATTATTTGGATCTTTTATGCCGATGCTATTTAACCATTTTTTTAAATCTTCTGGCAATTTAGCTACAAATATTTGTGGAATACAATATAAATTTGATATATCAAAATTATACACATTATATAAATTATCTAATATTATAGAGTCAGCATCAATTAATAGAATTTTATCTAAATCTTTGAATAAAAATGGTATATCCAATTTAAAAAATACACTATAATGCCAAGTATGTTTAGATTTTATTGTATCACTTATATTTTTATATTTTTCTATATTAGTTGATTTATAAAAACTTATTTCACAATTTTTTATTTCTTTTAATTGCATTATTTTTAATTTATTTTCATTTGTGATATCTACTTCAATGATATGAAAATGAAATTTATCTTCATCATTAGAATTCTTTAATACTGAAACTATTAGAGCAGACAAATAGTTTACAAAATTATTATCTGATATCAAGCATATATTCATTGTTTCATTCATTTGGATACTCTATATAAAGTTAAGAATCTTCTAATTTAATTAAAAAATTATATATTATTTAATTAATAAAAACAAATAAAAGTTGACAAAATATTAACATACAGTATTATATATAAATACAATATTTTGATACAGAGTTAAATAAGTTAAATAAAAAGAGAAAAACAAATGATTAAATACAGAGAAATTAATTGCAAATCTGCTCTCAATAAAGTAGATAATGAATACGGATTCTGCTATGATTTAAATATATACAGAGGCTGTCTTCATAAATGTTATTACTGTTTTGCTGTTTATTCTCATAAATATATTAACTCTAAAGATTTTTTTGGAGAGATATTCGTAAAAAAAAATATTGCCGAAATATTGGAAAAAGAATTATCATCAAGGAATTGGAATAGAGATATAATTAATCTTGGAAGCGTTACAGATAATTATCAGGAAGCAGAAAAAGATTATAAACTTATGAGAGATGTTTTGAAACTTCTTATAAGATATAAAACTCCTATGTGCATATCAACAAAAAGCGACTTAATATTGAGAGATTTTGATTTGATAGATGAGCTTTCAAATATAGTGCCTGTGAGAATAGCATCTACTATAACAACATTAGATGAAAAGTTATCAGCTTTAATAGAGCCTAATGTAATAAGCCCTGAAAAAAGATTAAATATGCTAAAAGAGTTTAAAAAGACAAAAGCAATAGTTGCAGTTCATACTATGCCTGTAATGCCTTTCATAACTGAAGACTCTATTGAAGATATTTTCAAAAAATCAAAAGAATATAGAATAGATTACTGTGCAGCTGATGCTTTGAAATTAAGAGGCGAATGCAGAAAAATATATCTCAATTTTGTAAGGCAGGTATTTCCAGAGCATTATAAAAAATATCTATATATTTACGGTTCTAATGGCATTCTTAAAGATGAGTACAGAGAAAAGCTATATAATAAAATAAAAGCCTTAGAAAAAAAGTATAATATCACATATAAAACCAAAGAAGAACTCAATACTGAAGACAGCGTTTATAATAGATACAATAATAAAACTCTAGAAGAAGCTCCTACACTATTTTAAAAAATTCAAAACCTAATAAAAGCTTGGGCGGGTGCCTAAATTTTTAAGTACGCTATAAAGATAATTAAATTTAAATTTTGTAATAAAGTGATAAAGAATAAAGGGCGGGGTATGTAAATTAAGTTTTAAATTTTATTCTCACTCCCCACCCTCTAGGTTTATAACTTTAATTTACAATTTTTGTATTATTTCTCTTTTTAACTCTACACTGTTATTTCTGCTGCCCACCCTAGCTTTATTTAAACTTATTGCTTACATAATGCATAAAGATTTTTATATGTTGATAATAAAAATTACTTTATTAATAATTAAAAAAATATTGCTTCAAGACTCTGACTCTCGATTTTTTAATTTAATAATCTTAAAATATATTGAGTATTTATAAAACGCTCAAAATTTTTATTATTCAGCACCTAATTCTCTTAACTTTTCTAATGCTGCATCTTCATTGGCATAATATAAAACACCATCGCCGTCTTCATCAGTGCTGTTTACATCTATACCCAAATCTTTAACCAAATATTCAAATACTTCTACATTGTCATTCAAAGCCGCCATATGAAGTCCGTTTGCACCAGTCGTATTTGTAGAATTTACTAAATCAGGATCGCCCTGTATAAGCATTCTTAATACATCAACATTACCAGTACCGCAAGCCCATAAAAATACATTCCAGCCATCATGATCTAAAATATAAAGATCTGCCCCATTATCAAGCAAATATTTCATTATACCCAAATCTCTATAAAATGTAGCAAACATTAAAGGTGTAGCACCTCCTGCTGAATAGTTGTCGTCCATAAACTCGCTGTATAAAGAATTTTCACCGTAAGTTTGATTGATATCCTCACCTTCTTCTATCAATTCCATAACTCTTTTTAAACTATGATTCTGTATAGCTTCAAATATATCATACTCCTCGCTGTATTCTCCTTCCTCTCTTCCTGCATAAGAAAGAGAAGTATCCATATTAACAAATTTACCCTGAATTTTTACAACATTAGTATATGTTTTATGATATATATTTTCAGGAACACTTACATAAGAAGTTTTACTATTAATACTTACATTAGACTCTTCTTTTTTACCGCATGATATAATTAAAATAATTGATAATAATAAAGAAATCAATAATATGTTTTTTAATACTTTTATCCTTTTCATAAACACCACCGTATATTAATTAATAATTTTGAATTATTATACAATAAAAACAAATTATTTTCTATTATTGCTAATAAAAATTGCTCGCCAATTGAGTCTAGCAAATAAATTTACTAGACGCTCACAATTTTTTAATCTGTTGCTAATAAAAATTGCTCGCTAATTCAGCGATAGCAAATAAATTTACTAGACGCTCACAATTTTTTAATCCGTTGCTAATAAAAATTGATTCATTAAATAATTAAAAAATCTCGCTTTTAGGCTCTAGTAATAGCATTAATATACGATTGATTTTTCAGTATATTTATCTTAAACATACATTAACACATTTATAGAATATAGACAATTTTTATTTTTCAGAACCTGGCTCTTTTAGCTTTTCTATTACAGCATCTTTAACAGTATCGCAAGCCCATAAAAAAGAATTCCACTCATCAGTATCTTTAATATAAGGATCAGCCCACTATCAAGCAAATATTTCATTATACCAAAATCTATATAAAATACAGCAAATCAAAGGTACAGCATTTTCTAATTCCATAACTCTTTTTAAACTATGATTTTCTATAGTTTAAAATATATCATAATATTTACCGTATTGTCCTTCCTCTTATTTATAGAAAGTAAATTATTATCATTAACATATTTACCCTAAATATTTACAACATTACTATAAGTTTTATGATATATATTGTCTGAATTACTTACATACAAAGAATTATTATTTATACTATACTCTTCTTTTTCACTACCTAAAATTAATAAAGCAATAATTATAGTAAAATAAATTAATAATCTAAAATATTATACTATATACAACAAATGATTTTTATATATAAGAATAATTAAAGAATTTAAAATAAAAAAAATACCATTCATAAAATGATATGAAACGGTATTTATTTTTTAATATTTAAATTCTTAAAAAATTATAAAGCCTCAGAACCACCTATAATATCAAGAAGTTCATTAGTAATATGTTCTTGTCTTGCTCTATTAGCTTTATTCTTAAGATCTGATATAAGCCTCTCAGCATTATCTGTAGCATTTCTCATAGCAATAGCTCTCTCGGCATTTTCAGATAAGAAAGAACTAGTAAGCATAAAATAAAAGTAAGTTTTAATAGCCATAGGCACAACTTCTTTAAGTACATCTTCTACATTAGGCTCAATAACATACTCTAATTTTTTCTTGATTTTATGACCTTCTATATCTTCCTCATCAGGTATCATAGGAATCAAACTTTTAATTTTAGGTATATGTACAACCCTAGTATAATATCTTGTATAAATAACTTCTACCCTAGAAGCATTATCTACAGCATATTCATGCATGAAACGCTGCACCACAGTAGCACAATCATCAAAAGTGGATTCTTCATCTATACGAGGATATTTTCTCGCTATCGGTATACCCTGCTTTTCAAAATAAACCTCTCCCTTCTTACCAAGTACATGAAGTTGAACCTCTCTTCCATGCCTATGATGATGTCTTATTCTCTCCATAGCCTCATCAAATACTTTAGTGTTATAAGAACCACATAACCCTCTTGAAGAAGTTACAACAAAAAGTATTATATTTGTTATTTTTTTCTTTGGAGCAAGAAGTGGATGCACATGATCCATATCTGAATGGGAAAGCTCTTCTACTATTCTATTTAATTTCTGGGTAAAAGGACGCATTCCCTGTTCTATGGCTAAAATTTTAGCAGTTCTAGAACGTGCTATCATATCCATAGTTTTAGTTATTTTATGTGTACTTGATACAGCCTTAATCCTTGCCTTTAGTACATTAAGTTTCTCTGCCATAATAAAAACTCCAAATCATTAGAAATTTTTAATTTTCTAAATCTTTATACAATTTATCTATTATATCATTATCAATAGTTTCATCAAATTTACGCGAGAATATACACTCTCCCATATAGCCCTTTATATTATTATAATCATCAATGGTAAATGTTTTTGGAGAAGAACTTTTTTCATAAGCCCAATATAAATACCTTAAATTATCATTTATGCAGTTATTCTTTAATTTACTATTAAGAAGTATGGACTGAAAGAAAAACTCATCACTACCCCAAACATTTTTAAATTGTTTTATAAAATGTTTATTTTCATTTAAATAATCTAATATATATTTAATTGCTAAATTTGTTAAATTCCACCAAGATGACCCATAATATATATTATATTGAATGTGTTTGTTCATTATTTTTAAATCTGATACAAAATTTCTAATAGAACTATGTAATAATTTTCTACTAAAACCTTCAAAATTATAATACAAAATTCTATCATAAAGCTCAATATTAAAAACTTTATTATCCTCTAAACTATTAACTTGTGAATAACTTATATATTCTTTATCAAAATTTCTATCAAAAAAATCATTTATATACTCATTATTTTTTAAAGGTATATCTTGTCCACTAATAAAACAATATCTATCATAATTATTTTTTACCGCTTCTTTAAGTAATAATAATGTTGAAATAATTTGTGTAATTTCAGCATAACACACTCTAATTTTTTTATAAATTCTCACATTATCAAAAGAGGAAATATCAATGTTACTATTTTTATCAATATGTACATAAACATCAAAATCTTTTTTAAGATGATTAATCAATCTCATTAACTGATTTTGATTTTTATGTGCTAGTATCAAAAAACAAATTTTACTCATTGATATCCTCATATAATTTATCTATTATATCATTATCAATAGTTTCATCAAACTTACGGGCAAATATATTATTATTGATATTATTTTTAATACAATCATAATCTTTAATTTTTAAATTTAAAGGTGCTCCTCCATTCCAAACAATATATCTTAAATTATCATTTACACAATTATCTTTAAATGGACTGTTTAATAATATAGACTGAAAAAAAAACTCATCACTTCCCCAAGTATAATTAAATCTCTTAAGAAAATTTGGATTATTTTCATCATAATCCAATATATATTTAACAGCATTATTTGTTAAATTCCACCACTGAGATCCATAATATATATTTTCTGGAGTAGTTCGTTTTATAATAGCTAAATCTGATAAAAACTTCCTAATCTTTCTATGTAAAATCAATCTGTATAATTTTCCAAAATTATATGTATTTAATCTAAAAGACATTTCATTATAAATATGATCATTATTTCTTATATTTTCATATGATATAAATTCTTTATCCTTATGAATATTAAAAAAATTTATTATTTCCCTATTAGTTTTTAATGGTATATCCTGACCGCTTATAAAAAGATATCTGTCATGATTATTCTTAAAAGCTTCTCTAAGTAAAAATAAAGAAGCTTTTACTAAACTTATATCTCCATGATATGTTACCATTTCTTTATAAATTTTAACATTATCAAAACTTTTAATATTTACTTTACTCTTTTTATCTATATGCACATAAATATCAAAATCTTTTTTAATATAATTAATTAATCTCATAATTTGATTATGATTTTTATGTGCCAAAATTAAAAAACAAATCTTACTCATAAATTAAAATTTTGATTTGAACTCTTCTATGATTTTATAAAGTCCGTCTATATCTTCTATATCTTTTTTCTCTCTAATATCATCAAGTATATTCTGTTTATCTGCTCTCATATACTGAAGTAATCTCCATTCAAATTCATGAACTCTATTAACTTCAATATTATCCAAAAATCCTTTAGTAGCAGCAAATATAACAATAACCTGTTCTTCAAAAGGTATAGGACTATATTGTTTCTGCTTTAAAAGCTCAACCATTTTAGCACCTCTATCTAATTGTGCCAAAGTAGCCTTATCAAGACCAATACCCAATTGAGAGAATGCCTCTAAAGATCTATAGGAAGCAAGATCAAGTCTTAAAGTACCAGCAACCTTTTTCATAGCTTTAGTCTGAGCATTTCCTCCTACACGAGAAACTGATATACCTACATCAATTGCAGGACGAACCCCGCTCATAAATAAACTAGTAAGCAAATATATCTGTCCGTCAGTAATAGAAATAACATTAGTAGGAATATATGCTGATACCTCATTATCCTGAGTTTCTATAATAGGAAGTGCTGTTAAAGAACCACCTCCCAATTCATCGCTAAGTTTAGCTGCTCTTTCAAGAAGTCTTGAATGCAAATAAAAAACATCTCCCGGAAAAGCCTCTCTTCCCGGAGGTCTTCTCAAAAGCAAAGAAATTTGTCTGTATGCATTAGCCTGTTTACTTAAATCATCATATATAATCAAAGTATCTTTTTTCTGCTCATACATAAAATATTCAGCCATAGCACATCCTGCATAAGGTGCTATATAAAGAAGAGATGCAGAATCTGATGCAGTAGCTGCCACAACTATAGTATATTCCAAAGCTCCATGCTGTCTTAAAGTCTCAACAACGCCAGCAACCGTAGAAGCCTTTTGACCTATAGCTACATATATACATATAACTCCAAAATCCTTTTGATTGATTATAGCATCAAGAGCTATTGAAGTTTTACCAGTACCTCTATCTCCAATAATGAGCTGTCTTTGTCCTCTTCCTATAGGAGTCATAGAATCTATTGCTTTAACACCTGTTTGAAGAGGCTGTTTTACCGCCTGTCTGTCAGCAATACTAGGAGCTGGAAATTCTATCACTCTTTTTTTATCAGTATTTATTTCCCCATGTCCGTCTATAGCAACACCTAAAGGATTAATAACCCTTCCTAATAAAGCTTCTCCTACAGGAACTTCTAATATCCTTTTAAGTCTGCTTACCTTACTGCCTTCTTTAATTCCATAATAATTACCTAAAATTATAGCCCCTATAGTTTCTTCCTCTAAATTGAAAGCAATTCCAACAGTGCCACTTTCAAATAGTATCATCTCATTGGACATAACATGCGGAAGTCCTATAATCCTAGCTATACCATCTCCAACCTCTACAACCACTCCTACTTCATTAGGTGTAAAATCAGCTTTATAATTCTTAATCTCATCTTTAAGAACCGCTGCAATTTCACTAGCTTTTATATTCATAACATTTCCCCATTATCAATTATTCTCAGAAACAGAAGATTTTAATTCAGTAAGTAGCCTTCTTACACTATAATCATAAACAACATCTTCTATTTCTATTACAACCCCACCTATAATATTTTTATCTATACCATAAGTAAAATGTACATCTTTATCCGAAATCATTTTTATAATATGATCTCTAAGTTTTTGCATATCATCTGTATCGCTAATATCAGATGCAGTTGTAATTTTTACTACTATTATATTATAATACTCATTACATAGGTTTTCATATTCTACTATTATAGCGAATAAAATATTAATCATATCCCTTTCTATTAAGATAGAAATAAGATTAAATGTTTCTTCTGATATATTACCCGTATATATTTTTTTTAATATACGCATTCTTAAATTACCATCTATAAAACTAGATTTAAAAAATTCATATATATCATTATCAACAAGTAAAGAAGAGTAAACTATATTCAAATCACTTTTTACAGTTTCTATTTTACCGCTATCTGAAGCAACATCAAACATAGCTTTAGCATAGTTTTTGGCACTAGATTCATTCTTTACTATACAAGTAAATCTACTTGCTTTTTCTCTGGTAATCTCTTTAAGGATCTCTTTTTTGAGATCTCCTAAAATATTATCAGCAATAGAATCCATATTAACTCCTATAATGTTTATTTAATTACCATATGTAAATTTGTTTTGTAGTAAATCTATTTGTTTTTTTATACTGTAATCATAAACTATAGAACCGATATAAACTATTATTCCGCCTATTATACTCTCATCGATAAGAGTTTCACATGATATTTCATTATTAGAAAAACATTTAATAGTTTGAATAATATCTTCTTTTGTTTTATTATCGATAGGACCTGCAGTAACTATACGCACTCTAATTATATTATTATAATCATCTGCTATTTCTTTATATAGCTCAGTAATATCAGGAAGTACATCTATACTGTCATGTTCTGTTAATATAGATATAAAAGTATAAGTTTCTTTAGAAAGTATTGGTTTTAGTCTTTTATCTATCAATTCTTTTTTATATTTTTTTGAAATTAATTTATCAAAAAAATATTTTTTAATTTCATCATCTTGAAATAATTTTGAACATTCTGAAAGCTCATTATATATTTCTTTAATCATTCCAAGATCTTTTGCTATATCAAATATAGCATTGGCTGTTGGTTTTAATATTTGTAATTTATCACTATCTTTCATAAAATCATCTACTTCCTAAATACTAAAAAATTAATATTAATCATTTTTTAATATCTTTATTTACATTATTAATAAATTCATTAATTAAAGCCTGATTATCATCTTTATTGATGTTTCTTTTCAAAATAGTTTCAGCCATAACAACCGCAATATCTAAAGCCTCTTTCTTTACACTATTCATAGCTTCTTCTTTAGATCTATCTATTTCAGACATAATTTTATTTTTATTAACATCAGCCTCTTCTCTAGCATTATTAATAATTTTCTCTCTTACCCTATTAGCTTCAATTCTAGCATTTTCTATGATAGCACTAGCCTCAGCCTTGGCATTATCGATTTGCTCTCTATAAGCTGCTAAAGATTTCTTTGCATTTTCCCTAGTTTTTTCAGCTTCTTCCAAATCTTCCTGTATCTTATCAGCACGTGCATTCAACCCTTTTAATATGATCTTCCAAGTAGAAGCTCCTAATATAGCAAGAACTAGTAAAAATGTGACCCAAGTCCAAATAATAATACCTGGATCTATTTTTAAAAGTGCCATAATTCCCCCAATTTTTTATTATTTTGTAAATAATGCAAGAATACAAATAACTAAAGCAAATAAACCAACACCCTCTATAAGTGCGGCTGCTATAAGCATAGCCGTTTGTATTTTACCAGAAACTTCAGGCTGTCTGGAAATACCTTCAACTGCTTTTGAACCTATAAAACCTATTCCTAAACCAACTCCTATAGCGGCAAGTCCTGCTCCAATTGCTGCTCCTAATATAGAAAGTTCCATTTTTTCAATCTCCTTTTATTAAAATTTTTTTAATTTATTATAATTAATGCTCATCACTAATAGCAATTCCAATATAAACTGCAGATAATAATGAGAATATGTAAGCTTGCAAAACTGATACAAACATTTCAAGCACATATATAAAACCTAAAAACAGCACTGCAAAAGGCGAAACCAATAATGTTCCAGACATAATAATTAAATACGGTATAACTATCATCATAATATGTCCGCCTGTTATATTTGCAAATAAACGAATAGCAAGAGCAAATGCCCTATTAAATAAAGTAATAAACTCTAATACCCATATTATAGGTATTAATGGTATTGGAAGACCTTTAGGTACTAAAGATACCCAATATTTAATAATACCTTTCTTTTTTATACCAGCAACAACATATACGATAAATACTATTATAGCTATCGCAGATGTAAAACCTATATTTGCTCCAAGTCCTCCTGCCAAATATGAATAATGTCCGTCCTCTGTAGGAAATTTAATAGCGGCTGGAATAAGTCCCAATATATTAGAAAATAATACAAATAAAAATATTGTCATACAAAAAGGTACATATTTCTTACCTTCTTCTCCCAAAGTAGCACCTATAACATCTTTATTCATATAATCTATAATACCTTCTAATATACTTTGCAAATATGTAGGTCTTTTAAAAGGACATTTCAATTTATGTGCCAAATATTTCATACTTAAAACTGATAATATACCAGCTAAAGTTACTAATATAATATGCTTTGTTATTTTTAAATCAAAGTTTATATAATTTCCGACATTAATTGGAATTGTAAAAAATGGATGAGCTGTATTATCTGTTATCTCTTCCATTATAAAATCATTTATATTTTCAGCACCGTAGAGAATATTAACTGAAAATAATGAACTCAATATCAAGGTTAATACAAAAAATTTTCTTAACCAAATTAATCCTTTAATCATAATTAATAATTACTACCTTATATGTAAAATAATAAACTCTTTCACTTATTTTAAATAATTTTATAACTATTAAATAAAAAATCAACTATAATATTGTATTTTATTTTTTTATTTTAGTTAAAATTTAATCTAAACTTATAGTTAACTAAAAATTTTCCAAAGCTTCTGTTTCGCTTGTAAATATAGGAAAAAAACTATTTATTTTAGTAAGTTCGAATACTTTTTTCACAGGATCTGTAACTTTTACAAAACATATCTTACCATTTACCTTTTTAAATACTCCAAGTGCCGAAATAAATATGCCAATTCCGCTACTGTCTATATAATAAACATCCTCCATATCCACTATTATCCTCTTTGCCCCAAATTCTATTTGAGAAAAAATAGAATCTTTCAAATCAGATGAGCTATAAACATCAATGTCCCCATCTAGCTTTAATACAACTGTATTATTTTCTAACTCTTTAATATTTACTTCCATAAAAAACTCCATTTTCAAATCATATTGAAGTTACATAATATTTTAATATTAACCTAAATAAAAATATTTACAATAGTCAATAACAAATATTTTATGTATTAAATGTATTATATAGAACAACTTTTTTATAGAGTTTAATTAATTGTATGAAAAAAATGTAAATTTTACTATACAAAATATATTGACAATAAAAAATAATTATAATAATATTTACTTCACAAATAAAAATGACATATATGTCGTTTTTATTTTTCTATTAATTTTTCAAATAGAGGTGACAATCAAAAAAACAATGCCAAAAGTAAATCAAGAATATTTTGAGAACAAAAAAAGGATAATA
Organism: Brachyspira sp.; assembly: GCF_029258575.1. Classification (GTDB taxonomy): domain Bacteria; phylum Spirochaetota; class Brachyspiria; order Brachyspirales; family Brachyspiraceae; genus Brachyspira. The sequence goes on from NZ_JARHYI010000154.1 coordinate 70,178, forward strand.
CTAGAGGCAGCGATGAGAGTTTTTCAAAGAAAACCTGCTTATAGTGTAACTATGAAGGATATCATTAAAGAATCGGGTTTAAGTCAAGGAGGTGTTTACAAATATTATTCAAATATAGATAAGATAGTAGTATCACTTTTAAATACTAGCGATATTCCTGTAAATCCTAAGGAACTGCTTAATATATATGAAGATGATCCTGAAAAGGCTATATTTGAGCTATTTGATGCTTTTAGACAGTTTTTTTTCATAACTGCAAAAGAATTTGGAAAAATGATGTTTGAATTACAGGCTTTTTTCTTTAATAACAAAGAAAGACTTCAAACATTCAAAGATAATATAAATAAAAATCTTATACTTAATTATTGGTTTGTGGAGTTATTAATATTTATAGATGAAAAAATTGATGAAAAGTATTTTAAACCAATAATAAAACCTCATGATATTTACATGCAAATGATAGTAGCAGTTTCTGGAATAGGAAATGAATTGATACTCAATAAATATTATGATTTGGATAGAAAACTATACTATTACAAAGGCGAAGAAGACAAAAAAGATTTGGATGTAGATTTGGATAGTTTGATTGATACTCTATATAAAACATTATTGCTTTTACTTGGAAGTCAAAATGTTCATAAATATAGTTTCAAAAATTAACTACTATTCAAATAATTAATTTAAGAATATTATTGATTGTGATAAGGAGAATAAATGAAAATAACTATAAAAATAGCTTTATGTTTAATAATATCTATCACTTTTTTATACGGACAAACAAATACATTAACATACGCTACTTATATGGAAGCTATAAGAGATCAAATACCTGAATTAAAAATAAATGCTGTAGGTGAAACTAATGCTGAAATGAATTTACTTAGTGCAAAAAGTTCAGGAGATGTAAATTTATCGGCTAAGCTTGGGGCAGTAGGTAAATATGGAAGTTTATCAGCAGGAACGACATCAACAACAGTAGCTCCTACAGTGGAAGCTGCAGGAATACAGGCTGGTATAGGTGTAGGTTCTTTAATATCTTATAGCGGAACTATATGGTCTGTTAATTTAACTCATAATTCATTTATGGGAGGAAAATTATATTATCCTGGAAAATCGCCAGTAGATTTTAATAATTATCAGCCTTCTCTTACTATACAGGTTATTCAGCCTTTATTAAGAAACTTTTTTGGTAGTTTAGACAAATACCCTATAAAAGATGCTGAATATGCACTAACTATAGCAAAATTGCAAAGGAAATTAGACGATGCAAGCGTTGTAGTGGCATATCAAAAAATATATTATCAATGGATAATGTATGAAAAACTGCTTAATTACTATAGAAATATGTATATAACAGCAAAACGTTTTGAAAATCAAATGAGAAACAAATATAGTAATGGTCTTATAGATAATGATGCATATCAAAATGCAAGAACTCAAACTATGGTATATAGTGATTATTATGCTAAAAATAAGGTTTTCTTAGAGAGCCTTTTGGCAACTATAAGCTTTTTTATGCCTGTAACAAATATAAAACCAGATCATACTACTTGGGATGCATATTTAGATTTGGGAAGCAATATGCAAATGGAGTCTGTAAGTTTTTCTGACAGTATAAATGGACAAATAGCATATCAGTCAAAAATAAGAGCTGAATATACTCTCGAAACTATGAAAAATGGAACATTACCTAATTTGGATTTGGTAGGAAATGTTAGTTTGAATGGACTTAGCCCTAATAGTGACGGATATTTTCAGTCTTTTGGAAGCATGACTAATGTTGATTTCTTTGCAGGGGTACAATTCTCTTACCCTATAGGAAATAGAGCCAATAAAGCACAGTATCAAATGGCTCAAAACTCATTATACGGGATAATAGCTCAATATGATCAATTAGAGAAAGATTATAATACTCAATTACAAACATATATTTTAAGATTTAATGCTTATAAAAATTTAATATCAAGCAAACAAATGCAGATAAGAGCAATTAATTCGAGAATATCAACTCAGCTTCAAAAATTAGATCAAGGGCGTTTAGAGATTGATGACTTACTCACTTCAAGATTAGATTTAGTTGCCTCACAAACTGAACTTCTTAATCTTCAGTATGAGTTTATAACAACTATATTTGATTATAGGGCTTTGCTTGCAATAGATTATGAATGATTTATTTAATATTAAAAATAAATAGTGCAGAAGTTTTTAATTATTAATCTAGAATTTAGTTAAAATAAAAACAGGAGATTTAGCAATATATGGAAAGAATTATAGTATTTTTTGCCAAAAAAACGATGCTTGTTAATATAATAGTAATGGCGATATTATTTGTAGGAGGATACTACTATTTTAATTTACAAAAAGAATCTATTCCTTCTACAGATTTAGATAAAATGCTTATAGCAGTAACATATCCCGGAGCAACTCCGCTAGATGTAGAGCAGAATGCTGTTATACCTATAGAAGAACAATTACAGGGAATAGCTGGTATAGATGAATATGAAGCTACAATAATTGAAAATATAGCTATTATAATACTAACATTAGATGAAACTTTACCAAACAGACAGCCTGTTAAAGATGAAGTATTCAGACAAATGCAGAATGTTCCAGATTTATCGACTGATGTTGAAGAGGTTACAACTTATGACTTGAACCCTAATAAAAGGTCTATATATACTTTAGCTGTGCATTTTAAAGACGGTATGACTGGCGATGAAAAAGAATTATTCGATGTAAGTAAAATTCTTGAAAATGAACTTGTAAGACTTGAGGGAGTTGGTGAAATTAGAGTAGATGGAAGAACCGATCCTGAAATAAAAATTTATGTAGATCCTATAAAAATGCAAAAGAACTATATAGCTTTAAGCGATGTAGTTAATGCCCTTAGCGTAAGAAATGTAAGAGCTACAAGTGGGGATATGGAATCTAAAGGAAAAGAGAATACTGTTGTAACTTACGGAGAATTTGAAGATCCATTAGAGGCAAGTAATGCCGTTATACGATCTACATTCAATGGTCAGAGAGTGAGAATAAGCGATATAGGACATGTTGAATCAGGATTTGAAGAAAAAACTGTAAACATGAGAGTAAATAGAACTCCCGGTTATTCTTTATCCGTTGTAAAAAATGAAAATGCGGATATTCTTAAAACTATAGATGTAGTTAATAAATATTTAAGAGATAATGCTGATTTAATTCCTGAAAATATTCAAATTACCGCTATGGGAGATAATTCTAGAACTATAAAATCTCTATTAAATATAGTAACTTCAAACCTTATACAAGGATTTGTAATCATATTTATAACTTTGATTATATTCTTAGATTTCAAAAGTGCTATGTTTACAAGCTTGGGTATGATACTTACAATGTTCTCTTGTTTTATATACATGCAGGTAACAGGAATTACTTTTAATATAATGTCATTGGCTGCTATTATTACAGTATTAGGTATGATAGTAGATAACTCAATAGTAGTATCTGAAAATATATTCAATTTTAAGCAGGCTGGATATAAAGGACTTGAAGCTACAAGACTTGCCGTTTCCGATGTTGTAATGCCTATGCTTGCATCTACTCTTACAACGGTTGCCGCATTCTTCCCAATGCTTACTATAAGTGGTATAATGGGTAAAATATTGAATATTTTTCCTAAAATCGTTATATTTACACTTGTTATGAGTATGATTCAGGCAATATTGATACTTCCTAATCAATTGCAGGATAAAGAAGATAAATACGAATCATACAAGCCTCCTAAAAAGAAAAGGAAATTTAAAAATCCTCTTGATTTCGACAAAGATGCTTTATTTGATAAAATGAAAATACCTTTCGGTGCTGTATTAGAAAAATTAATAAATGTAAGATATATAGTTATAGGTTTCTTTATAGCGATGTTTATAGCTTCAATATTTTTAGCACAAAGCAGCTTAAAAAACTTCGTATTGATATACGATACAAGTGAAGATACCATAGTTATAAATATAGAAATGCCTACAGGAACTACTAAAGAGGTTACAACAAAAGAGATTACAAAAATAGAAGATGCAATATCTAAAGTTGTTAAACCTGAAGAATTAGTATCTATATATTCACTTGTAGGTAAGCAAGTTGACCAAGAAGTAGTTTCAGAAGAGAAAGGAAGTTTGGCTGGTATTATGGTTTATTTGGTACCTGCTGCTGAGAGAGAAAGAACTGCTGATGAACTTGTAGTATTAATCAATGATGAATTGGATAAAACTGATATAAGAGAAACTGTTCCAGTATTTAGTATGAATACTAAAGGTTCAGTTGATCCAGGAGATGCTGTTGATATAAAAATAGTTGGTAATAAAACTGAATTAGTTAAACAGGCTAAAAATGAAATAAAAGAGTTTTTAGCTACTATTCCTGGCGTTATCAATATTGATGATGATGATAAAATAGGTAAAGAAGAATTAAGAATCATACTAGATTATGACAAAATAGCAGAACTTGGTGTTGATGTTGCTACCGTTGCTAATGAAGCTAGAACAGCTTATTATGGTACAGAGGCTACATATATACAAGAGCTTGAAAATAAATTAAATTTCAGAGTTGTATTTGATGATAAATATACTTATGATGTTCAGTATTTAACTAATCTTCTAATACCTAACTCAAGCAGAAGACTGCTTTATCTTCATAATTTAGCTAAAATAGAAACTGCAAATGGACTTGCAACTTTAAAGCATTATAATGGTGAGAGAACAATAAAAATAACAGCTGGTATAGAATATGGAAAAAATACTTCTCGTAAAGTTATGAGTGCCGTAAAAGAGAGATTTAAAGATTTCCCAAAACAGTATAGAGGATTAAAATTAGAATTTGGTGGTGAAGCTAAAGAAACAATTAAAGCATTAAAGCAGTTATTATTTAGTTTTGCTATGGCATTCATATTTGTATATATTGTATTATTATTACAGTTAAACAGATTTATACAGCCTATCATGATTATGATAATCATTCCATTTGGTTTGATAGGTGTATTATTAGGTTTCGCTATTCATAGAATGCCTTTATCATTTATGGGTGTTGTAGGTATCATTGGTTTGGCTGGTGTTGTTGTAAATAATGGTATCATACTTGTTGACTTGATTAACAAACTTATAGATGAAGGTGTTGAGGGAGGTAAGAAAGGTGTAGCAAAAGCCATTGTTGAAGGTGCTAAACAAAGACTTCGTCCTGTATTCTTAACTACTGTTACTACAGTTGTAGGACTTTTACCTACTGTTTATGGTATAGGAGGAAGAGCTGATATTATTATTCCTATAGTTATGGCATTGGCTTATGGTCTTTTATTTGCTTCTTTACTTACACTCATATTCTTACCTTGTATGTTTATGATTATGTTTGATTTAAAATTGATAAAAATTCCTCCAATGAAAAACCCTTCAAAGGAGATTACTACTACAATAACAACTACTAATTAATACATGATTTATACTTAAAATATTTTAAGAAGTTAATAGATAAAATGTCTATTAACTTCTTTCTTATATCTTTATTTTATTTATAACTGTTGACAATTTTATTATTTAAATCTTAATTGAATTGTAATATATATAAATTATAATATAATAAGATAATTATGATAAATATAGAAAATAAACTTTTAGAAAATAAAAAATTTATAGATTTATTTGCAGGAATAGGCGGATTTAGAATAGCTTTAGAATCTATAGGAGCAAAATGTGTTTATTCAAATGAATGGGATAAATTTGCAAAAGAAACATATTATAAAAATTTTGGCGATATTCCTGATGATGATATTACTCAAATAGATGAAAAACTAATACCTAAACATGATATACT
>NZ_JARHYI010000021.1 GCF_029258575.1 Brachyspira sp.
AAGCTGTTCGGGCTGTAGTTCCTGCAACAAAATGTTCTATTAACTTTAATTGTTTTTCTCGGCTTAATTTACTTCGTTTCATAACTAAATTATAACAAATTTAAGTTATCTAGGACAGCCCCTAAAAAATTATGATAAAGAAATATTAAAAAATAAAAATGATTATGAGCTTTTAGAAAAACAAGCAGATTTATATATGAAAATAAATGATAAAGAAAGTGCCTTACAAATATACAATAAAGCTATAGGATTATGTCTAAATGTCTAAAGAAAATAGAGAGATTTAATAAAGACAAAAATATCAAATACAGATGAAGAATATGAAGATAAAATAAGTTTTTGTATGGAATACTTATCATATTTAGCATTATTCTATCAAAAAATTTCAAGATATGATGAATGCCATCTTGTTTATGAAGAGCTTATAAAAATATATGAGGAAAAAGTAAGAGATAGTGAGGATAGTATATTTTATTTAGAATCTATTGCAGAGCTTTATATGAAAATAAATAAAGAAGATAATGCTTTAAAAACATATAAAAGAATTTTAGTAATAGATAAATATAATGATGCAGAAGATAAAATAAAAGATATACAATCAGGAAATAAAATAAGAATTGCCTATATATTTGAATTATCTCATAGAAAATATATACGACATGATCAAATAGAAATGATATAAAAAAATATATTATCTAATCTTAAGGAGAATAAAAATGCAAAATAAAAATTATACTTTAGAAGAAATCGAAAATATAATAGACAAAGAGTTTTCTTATGAACTTGAGTCAGATAATAAAGAAAATGATGAAAACAATGATGAGAATAATAATGGAAATATAATTGATGAAGTTAAAGAAGTATTAAAAGAGTATATTAAAAAAGATAAAAATAATACAAAAGCTTTAACTCTATTAGGAATAGCATATTATTCTAAGTATGATAATAAAAAAGCAGAAAAGTTATTTAAAAAAGTTTTATTAATAAATCCTAATGATGATAAAGTATTATACTATACAGCATCCAATTATGTATATTATTTTAGAAGAAATGAAAAATATAGTGAAGCATTAAAACTTATTAAAAAAGCTATAGAATTAAATGAAAATGATTCAGCATATTGGCATCTTTTAGGATATATTAATTATAAAAATAAAAATTATTATGCAGCAATAGAGTATGCTGAAAAAGCAGTTAAGTTAAATAAAAGCTATGTTTTTGATTATAATAATCATTTAGAATATTATCTTACTGTGATAGGGGAATCATATTTTAAATTGGGTAAATATGATGAAGCAATAGATATATTTAAAGAAATAATAAAACTTCCTTGGCATGATCAAAGCGATTTTATGTATTTAGGATTATCATATTTTGAGAAAAAAGAATATGATAAGGCAATAGAAAATTATGAGAAGGTATTAGAAATTGATCCTTCTTGTGATTATATTGAAAATACTAGTGCAATAAATGCATTAGCTAAATCTTATATGGCTTTAGGAGAGTATCAGAAAGGTATTGATGCATATAAAGAATATATAAAAAAACATCAGTGGCGTTGGATAAGATATCTATATAATAAAGATATTGAAGATTATAAATATTTGATAGAAGCATTTAATCAACTTATAGAAGAAGAACCTAATAATTTTAAATATTATGATGGATTAGAAACTATATATTCTTATGATTTGAATATATGTGATAAAGGAGCTAATGTACTTGAGAAATATTTACTAAATAATACTGATAATATTAAACATCAAGTTTATGGAACTCTGGCTCATTTATATGAAAATATTTACAGATATGATAAAGCTATTGAAATGTATAATAAACTTATGGAAATTAATCATTTTGAGAATAATGATTATTATCGTTTATGTGATATTTATAAAAAAATTAAGAATTATGATAAGGTTTTGGAGATGTATGAAGAAAATACTTACAGTAATATAATAAAATTATTAGATTTGTATGATAAGCTTTTCAAACATGAAAAAAAAGATTTGCTTATTGATAAAGCTGTTAATTATTATATTGATAAGAATGATTATAGAGGATTATCTGATTTATATTTGTATATAGGTGAAAAATACAAGGCTATTGAATATTATAAAAAATATATAAATTTAGATGATAATAAAAATAATGGAGATAATTTTATAGCTATTGCAGATATTTATCAAAGTTTAGGAGAAAAGGAAAATGCAGAAGTATATTATAAAAAGGCAATAGAGGTTTATGAAAGTAAAAAATATAAAAATTATTGGTTAGAGATTATAGGAGATTTATATAATTCTATAGGTAATAAGAACAATGCTATTGAAGCATATAAAAAAGCTATAAAAGTTGAAATAAAAAGTTCTAGCAGTATGTACAGAGAAGAAAACAGATTGGGGAGAAAAAAATTTAAAGGTTATTATTCAAAAAATATAGGCGATTTATATATGAAAATAGGTAATAAAAATAAGGCATTAAAATGTTATAAGCATGCTGTTTTATTAGAACCTAATTATGAAGAGTATTATATATCAATTGCAAAAGTTTATAATGATCTTAATGAAAAAGGCTTGGCAAAAGAATATTATAAAAAGGCTATAGATATTTATAAAAAATATTTTGAAATGCGTCCATATAGATGTGATACTCTAAAAAAAATGTTAGAATTATATTTAAAAATTGATGATAAAGAAAATGCCAAAGAATGTTATAAAAAAATTTTAGAGATTAATCCTTATGATGATGAAGTAAGAAAGTTTCTATAAATAAATTTGCATAAATCCAAGATGAAATTATAAAATTAAAAAATATTTTTGACAATTATATTTTTGTTAGTATAATTAGTGTATAAAAATAAAGTTTTAGGTTTCATTATGGATTTTTATGATAATACTTACTCATCTAAAAGAAATGTAGTGTTTGGAAAGAATATAGTTTCTACAAGCAATATATTAGCATCGCAGGCAGGAATTGAAATATTAAAAAAAGGCGGAAATGCTATAGATGCGGCAATTGCAACTGCGGCGGCACTTACTGTTGTAGAACCTACTTCAAACGGACTTGGTGGAGATGCTTTTGCTATAATAAATTTTGAAAATAATTTATATGCTATTAATGGAAGCGGATTTTCTCCTAAAAATTTAGATGTTAATAAAATATTATCTCTTAATCTTGATAGTATTCCAACTTATGGGCTTTTACCTATAACAGTAGGCGGAATACCTGCAGTTTGGGCAACATTAATAAAAAAGTTCGGAAGATTAAAACTTATAGATGTACTTGAGCCTGCAATAAAATATGCTGAAGAAGGTTATGCAATTCAGCCTCAATCTGCTCTTGACTGGAAAGAGGCTTATAATATTTATTTGAAAGAATCTGATAATCTTAAGAAAGAGGAGTTCAGATATTGGTTTGATACTTTTACTTTTAACGGACAAACTCCAAAACTTGGTGAAATAGTGAGACTTCCTTATCATGCAAAAACTTTATATGATATAGGAAAAACTAATGCCGAATGTATTTATAGGGGAGAGTATGCTGAAAATATAGATGCATTTATGAAAAAGTATGGGGGATATTTATCTAAAGAAGATTTGAATGAGTATTATCCTGAATTTGTAACTCCTATAAGCACTAATTATAATGGATATGATATTTATGAAATTCCTCCTAATGGGCATGGTATTACTGTATTAATGGCTTTAAATATTTTATCGAATTTTGATTTGACAGATTTAAATGAATTAGAAAAAGTTCATTATAAAATAGAGGCTTTGAAATTGGCATTTGCAGACACTAAAAAATATGTTGCTGATATTTATCATATGAGAACTTCTATTGAAGAAATGCTTTCAAAAGAATATGCCAAAAAAAGAGCTTCGCTTATCAATAGAAATAATGCATTAGAGCCTATTAATCATATATTTTCATCTGGCGATACAGTTTATTTAGCTACTTCCGATAGTTACGGAAATATGGTTTCTTATATTCAAAGTAATTACTGTGCATTTGGTTCTGGAATGGTTATACCAGATACTGGAATAGCATTGCAAAATAGAGGTGCAAATTTTTCATTAGATATTAATTCAGATAATTTTATAGCTCCTTATAAAAAGCCCTATCATACTATAATACCAGCTTTCATATGTAAAAACTCCAAACCTTATGCCGCTTTAGGTGTAATGGGAGCTTTCATGCAGCCTCAGGGACATTTACAAGTAATAAGTAATTTGATAGATTATAATCTTAATCCTCAGGCGTCTTTGGATAAACCTAGATGGCAATGGGTAGGGGATAAGAATATAGAATTAGAGTACAATTTTAATGATGATATTGTTGCGGGGCTTTCTTCATTGGGTCATAATGTAAGTAAGAAAAATCATATTACCAATTTCGGATATTTCGGAAGAGGACAGATTATTTTAAAAAATGATAATGATGTTTATTTGGCTGGCTGTGACGGCAGAACTGACTCTGGTATTGCTGTATATTAAAAAACATATTTTTAATACCACTCTAAAACCCTTTGCCTCTTTATCAATGAATTATCCCTCAATAATTTTTATTTCCTCATCATTCAGCCCATACAAAGAATACACAATCTTATCAATCTCATCTTCCAAATCAGAAGTATTTTCGTTTTGTTTTTTAAGTTCTATAATTTTATCAACGAGCTTAACCATTTTGTTTTTGGTTTTTGAATTGACTTCTGGGATAGGAAATAATTCTAAAGTAAAAAGTGTAAGTTCTCCTTCTATACCTCCGCCTGCATAATATTTGTTATATGCGTAATAAAACATATGAGAATTTAATATGGAAAGTAAATACTTTAAATTATTATTAGATGATAATATATAAGTTGTTACATCACCGTAATATTTTCCTTCATTATCTAAATAAAAAGCATTAATTTTTGAAGCTTTATTAAACATGATTTTAGGTTTTTGAAAATTATTATAGTAAACTATACTATCCTGAGTTTCAAACCATTTGTTATTTGTTTTTTTACGACAACCTTTTTCTCCGCTTTGCTCTAATCTTTTACCAAAGCTTTTTAAATAATTTTTTATTGCAGGATAGTCATTTATATTTAAATTTAATGCTGGTAGTGTAGCAATTATATACAAATTATGAAAATTGCATTTATATTTTAAAATATTTCTTCCCTTTAACATAGGCTTTATTAAAAATTTACTATTTATATCTTTTTGTATAAGTTTATTTTTAGTATTTTCATCAATAATGAATGCTTCGTTATATCCTGTTTTTATTCCTGCGTTAATATCAATATCCCAATCTTTTAAAGCTTTATGCTTGCTAATCTTTTTAAAAATGCTCCTTTCTAAATCGTTCATTATTACCCATTCTTTGCTTACATCACTTACTACTGTATTAAACTTTGCACTCTTAAGCTCTTTCAAATTTCCTGAATAACTTACTCCGTCAAAAGAACGTTCTCCGCGTATATATTTTTCTTTAGTTTTTGAATAGAAAATTATGTTAACATCTACTGTAGCACTTTCAAATCTGCCAGCCCCTAAATCTATAATACGAAGCACATCGGCATTCTTATAAAAATATTCTCTAGTACTAGCACCATAACCTGCACGCATCCATTTATTAGAAGTTATCAAGCTAGATACTCCGTCAGAACTAAGCAAACTCAAACATTTTTCATAGAACA
>NZ_JARHYI010000039.1 GCF_029258575.1 Brachyspira sp.
ATAATATTTTCTATATCTTTAGAAAAATATATACCTACTATTTCCTCTTTTGAACTAATTTTTTTATTTGTATTATTATATGTATTTTTAAACTCTATATTTTTTATTGATTTTTCTATATCAACTCTTCTTCCTATACTATCACAAATAATTTCTATATCCTTATGTTCATTAATAAAATCAACCCATCTTTGCAATAGAGATATGTCATTTTCTTCAAGCTCTCCTACTCTAAAATCCCATAATACTCCTGTTTTTATCCTTAAAATATTAGACATATACTTTAATTTTTTTAGCAAATTAATCCAAGATTCTATATCGGTAATAAATTTATCTCTTCTATCCTTTACTGTAGAAACAAGCCAATCATTATTCTTTTTATTATAAGTTTTTTCCCAAGCAGAAATTATATTCTTTTTTAAAATATTTAAATTATATTTATTGTGTAATATATCCTTCCAAAATGTTATATTATTTGATAAAACACTAAAATTATTTAAATCATTTAATATATCTTCTTCAGTGATTTTTATATCTTTATTTTTTAATCTTTTTAAAGCCAAATCCAATTCTGTTTTATTTTGATTATAAGGATTATTATCATTTATAAATATATTTAAATCTTTTTTCCATTTAGTAATTTTTATCTCTAATTCTTCTTCTAATCTATTGTCATTACTGATATTATTAAATTTTTTATTGAAAGTTCCATGAAAAACTCCTCTGACCATCATTTCAGTTTTTTTTATTTCATTTTTATAAAAGTCATTATTAAATTGTTTCATGATTTTCTATTTCACTTTTTAATCTCTCAGCATCTAATTTATCATTCTCAAGATTTTCTATATGAGAATTAAACATATCAATGTAAAAATTAAATTCATCATCTGATATAAATATACTTTTATTCATATTTTTGTTTTTATCAAAATCATTTTTAATATCAATTATAATATTATCAATACTTAATATGAGAGAATTTATTAATTTTAAATATGAGTCTTTTTTTTGTTTTTCAATTTTTTTTGTACTAATTTTTTTCATATAAAATTCAGGCTCAGCATAAGTCAAAAACTCATAATTCCTAGACATTATATTAGAAACAAATCCATTTGCTGCTATAGATGAATTAATTTCAACAGTACATTTGTCCCCTGCATTAAAATTACATCTGAACTTTCTTGTTTGATTTCTTCCAATATCCAATGGATAAAAATACACTTTTTTTCCTAATTGTTTTATAGGTATATAAATTATAGTTTCTCCTTTATTCCCATATTCATCAATATTTATATACAAAGTCTTTGCTATATGAGGTTTATCATCTATATTTTCCGTATCATAAGTCTTTTCTAAATTATAAAATTCATTATCTATATTTTCCTGAACTTTTTTAAAATTTTCTCTCCATTCATTAATATTATAATTATTCAAATCATATGACATCTTAATAGCATTTTCTGTAATTTTTTTTACTACTTGAATATGTTCTTCCAAACTCCATAAGCAATTATAAATTAAAATACTTTCATAAATATCAACTTCATATTTTCCATTTAAATATGAAGACATTTTTAATATATATGAAATATTCTGCCATCTTCTATCAGAAACATATATTGGAATATCTCTATTTTCATCATTAAATTTTTCTATAGAAAGTTTTATATTATGAATTATGTCTATAACTGTTTTAGAAATTTTCATATTATTTGCTTCATTACGAAAATTAAGCCATTCTTCATTTGAAATTTTTAATTCTTCATCTATTTCTATATAAGAATCCAATTGAGTATTCTCAAGCAGTTTTTCAAAATTATCTTTATTTTTTATATTATTAAGCATAAGCCTAATAATGAATCTATCATATAAAGCTTCAAGCCCCTGACCTTCAGGTGGAGTTTCATTACTAGCAGAAATTAATGCTTTTAAAGGTACTTTTATTTCTTCATAACCATTTTTAAAAACTCTTTCATTAATGATTGTTAAAAGTGTATTAAGTATTGCTGGTGTACTTTTCCAAATCTCATCTAAAAATGCAAAATCAGAATCTGGTAAATAGCCTTCAATTTTTCTAATATATTTATCATTCTTTAATTCTTCTAAACTAATAGGTCCGAATATGTCTTCAGGCGTACTGAATCTCTGCATTAAATATCCAAAATATTTTGATTCTTTAAATGCTGATGATACTCTTTTTGCTATGAAACTTTTAGCTGTACCTGGAGGACCATATAGAAATATCGCTTTTCCTGATATTGCACTGAGTAATGTCAATGTTATTATTTCTTCTCTTTCATAAAGGTCTTTTGAAAGATGTTTAATTATTTTTTCAATTCTTAATTTAGTATTTTTCATAAAATTATTTTAATTTCGTATTTAAATAAATATATTTTGTATTATTATATCATTTTTAATATAAATTGGAATTCTTTATTATTTATGTTATATTTATGATATATCATTTTTTAAGGTTTTAAAATGTTAAAATATAATAATATAAAATTACTAATATTCGATATGGACGGTACATTGATAGATAGTGCCTATTTAAACTATTATTCTTACTATAATGCTTTTAAAGAATTCAATATAGAGTTGAATAAAGAATATTTTTATGATAAATGTTTTGGTCTTCATTATAAGGTATTTACAGAAAATATTTTAAAATTAAATGATAAGCTTATAAATGATGATATTAAAAATAATGAACTTATAGAATTAATACATAATAAAAAAGAAAAAATATATTTAGAAAATCTTAATCTTATAAGTATTCATCCTTTTGTATTTGAAACTTTAATTGATAATTATAATAAAAAAGAAAATAAAAAATATACAGCATTAGCCACAACAGCTTCTCCAAATGGAGTATACGGAATATTAAAAGAATTCCAACTTGAAAAATTATTTGACTTAGTTTTAACAGGAAATGATATAGAAAAAAAGAAACCAAATCCAGAAATATTTTTCAAATGTTTTAATCATTTCAATGTAAAAGAAAAAGAAAGCATTATATTTGAAGATAGTGAAATAGGACTTAAGGCTGCCAATCAAACCAATGCTTGGGTTATAAAAATAGAAAAATGGGTAAATATATAAATTCATATATTATAAAATTTTTTTTAAAAACATACTCATAAATCCATTAGCCCAGCTGAATATTCCTAATTTTTATAGAAATAATTAAATATATAAAAAAATTCATTTTCTTATCAGAAGAAAAATTAATATTTATATCTTTTCTTTGTACATAGTAAATGAATAATAAACATCCCATAAATTATTTTGAATATATAAATTATCTTTTACCGATTTTTTTATAGCAAATAAATGAAACCATGAGAATACCCCTCCTAATATTTTATGCTTAATACTTTTATTGTACCAAGAAGTATCGCATGTATCCCAATTTATACCATACCATTTTCTTTTCCAAGTACCCAAGCCCCAGCTATGAAATGCGTATGTAAATACAATATCATATTTATGCTTCTTAGTTACATGTTTATGAGAAAATGCCGTTACTGCCATAACATCTTCATCATCTTTATAATAGTTCAAAGCATTATTCATAAACTCAAGAAAATATTTATTAGTTTCTATATCATCTTCTAATCCTATAAAATATTCATGATTTTGAAATATTGTATTAACAGCATTAACAGTAGAGTATTTAATACCTAAATTTTTTTGAGCTTCATATACATATACATTTTTAAAACCATCTTTTATAGTCCTAATATATTCTCTAAGTTCAAAAACAGCTCTTTCATCTTCTTTTTTATTTGGAGCATCAGAAAATATATATAAATCAGTTTGAGAAGCTAAAGTATTTTTTTTCAATGCTTCAATTACTCTCTTTGTATGTTCTATCCTATTATAAACTATTAGTCCTACAGGTGCAAAAATCATAAATAACTCCTTTAATTTTATATATCAATTTATTTTGAAAAGGAGTAGTTTATTAAATTAAATATATATTGAAAAGTTTAATTATTTTTACATTTTTAAAATAAATATCAAAATATAGTATTTTATTTTTTATAATTAAAAAGATGTATATTTTCCGTATAAAAAAATCCTGCAATGACAATAAAGATTTTATACTGTAAAAAACAGAATATATTTTATAGTATATTATTGAGTTTTGAGTTTTGAGTTTTGAGTTTCATAATGATTATATTATATTTTATTCCTACTTATTTGTCAAGGCATCAGAATAATATGAAAAATAGCTAAATTCATAAATATTTTATAATACTATCCTTGTAATATAAAAAAAATACATTATTATTGATAGAATGAACAATATAAAAAAAATAGCAATAATACACCCTACTTTCGGATATAATGGAGGAGCAGAAAATGTCATACTTTCATTCTCTGAATATTGCCATAGTTTAAATATAGAAATAACTATTTACACTTATAAATTAAGAGAGAATATATCCAATAATATAAAACAAATAAAAACGGATATAAAATTAAATCCATTTATTTTTAATAAAACAGCTAAATTTTTAGCTAATGAATTACAAAATTATGATGCAGTACTAATACATAATTTCCCAGCAACAATATTTTATGGACTTGCTTTTAAATATGCTGAAAAGAATAATATAAAATTGCCTAAAAGTTTTTGGTACTGTCATGAGCCAAGTGTAAGACTTTATGGATATGATGATAAGAGTTATAATAAACTTCAAAAAACTTGGGATATAATAGCAAGATATACTATGCATTTGGATAGATTTGGAGTTTCAAAAATAGATTATATAATGTCAAACAGTATAAGAACTAAAGAAACTGTAAAAAGGGTTTATAATAGAGATGCTGAAGTAATATATCCTTGTATAACTAATTCAAATATAATTACAGAGATAAATGAAGGAAATTACTTTTTATATATAGGAAGAATAGAAAAACCCAAAAATTTAGATAATGCTTTCAAAGCTTTTAAATTATTATTAGAAAAAATAGATAATAAAGAATTAAAATTTATAATAGCTGGTAAAGGAAGAGAAGAAAAATATTTAAAAGAAATTGTAAAAAATATGAATTTAGAAAATAATATAATATTTAAAGGTTTTGTATCTGAAGAAGAAAAAAATGAATTACTTAATAAAAGTTATGCTTTAGTGATGCCTGCTATTAATGAACCATTTGGACTTACAGTTATAGAGGCATTATATTGCTCTTGTATATCTATAATTTCAAATAAATCTGGAGTTTATGAGGCTGTCAAAGATTATTCTATAAGCTGTAATATGGATAATATAGAAGATATTACTAATTCTATGATGCTTGTATATAAAGATAAAAACATAAAACATAATATTATTTCTGCTTCAAAATCTATACTATATATTTTTACAGTGAAAATATATAGCGAAAATGTTATAAAATATATATTAAATCACTTGTAATATTTTTAATATCTATTATAGTTATAATTAACTATATTTTTTAATAGTTATAATTCATTATTTTTTATATTACTTTGGAGATATTATGAGAAATTATACTTCTATACCTAGTGCTTTTTTTGAAACAGTTAAAAATATTGCTCAAAGCCCTGCCTATAGATATAGAGATAATAATGAAGAGAAAGTTACAATAACATACAAAAAACTTTATGATAAAATAAATGCTGTAGCTAAAGCTTTTGATATTAAAGGATTATCAAAAAAGCATGTGGCAATATTTTCTGAAAACAGAATAGAATGGTTTATATCCGATATGGCTCTTTTAGCATTAGGATGTGCAGATGTTCCTAGAGGAATAGACTCCACTTCTGATGAATTAAATTATATAATTGAACATAGTGAATCTGAAGCTGTTCTTGTAGAAAATGAATATGTATTCAAAAAGATAGAAAAACATATTAAAGATTTATCATTAATAATATTTCTTGACAGCTCTAAACATGATCCTGATAATAATATATATTCTTTTGATAAATTCATTGAACTTGGAGAAGAAGCTTTAAAAGGTGATGATGATTTTGCAATAAAAAAAGCATCTAAATTAACAAATGATAGCATAGCAACTATAATATATACTTCTGGAACTACAGGAAAACCTAAAGGTGTTGTACTTACACATGGAAATATACTGCATAATGTAAGAGTACTTCCTGATATAATTAATTTAAAAACTGGAGAAAAACTTCTTACTATACTCCCAATTTGGCATATATATGAAAGAACAATATCTTATGTAACAGCAATAATAGGATGCTTTACAGCTATAACAAATAAAAGATATTTAAAAAATGATTTCACAGAAGAAAAGCCTGATATATTTATTTCTGTACCAGCTATATGGGTTAATATATATAATACAGTTATGAAAAATATAGATAAAAAAAGCACATTAGCTAAAAATCTTGCTAAATTTGTTATAAAAAGATCTATGAGATATATAAGAAGTTTAAGATATCAGAATGATTTGATTTATTTAATAGGAGATGAAAATAGAAACAGTAAAAAATCTGAATATAGTATAGGTATATTTGATCCTATTTATCATAAAATGGCTCAAAAAATGGTTTACAGTAAAATACAGGAATT
>NZ_JARHYI010000055.1 GCF_029258575.1 Brachyspira sp.
ATAAAGAGGGTTGTTGATAATGGAGAGTTCTTTGAACTTCAGCCTTTATTTGCTAAAAATATAGTTATATGTTTTGCACGTCTTGATGGTAAATCTGTAGGTATTATAGCCAATCAGCCTAATGAAATGGCTGGAGTATTGGATATTAATGCTGCAGATAAGGCGGCTCGTTTCATAAGATTCTGCGACAGTTTTAATATTCCATTGGTCACATTAGTTGATACTGCAGGATATTTGCCTGGAGTAGGACAGGAACATAATGGAGTTATTAGACATGGTGCTAAACTTTTATATGCTTATTCAGAGGCAACTGCCCCTAAAATTACTCTTATAATAAGAAAATCTTATGGTGGAGCTTATATTGCTATGTGTTCCAAGCATTTGGGTGCTGATATGGTTTATGCTTGGCCTTCTGCTGAGATTGCCGTTATGGGACCTGATGGGGCTGCTAATATAATATTTAAAAAAGAAATAGATAATGCTCAGGATCCTAAAAAGGTTAGAACTGAAAAGATAGAAGAATATAAAAAAGAATTTGCTAATCCTTACAGAGCTGCTGTGAGAGGTTATGTTGATGATGTGATAGAGCCAGAATATACTAGAAGTTATTTAATCAATGCTTTACATCTTTTATCAAGTAAGAGAGAGAGCAGACTTCCTAGAAAGCATGGAAATATACCTCTATAAAATATAAATGTTTTTAAGGAGCAATTAAATGGAGCATAATGCGGCTATTACAATATTTGGTATGGTATCTGTTTTGATAGTTGCTTTAGTTTTTTATATATTATCTTTGATTTTGGGAGTAATTTTCAAAACTAGAAATATTAAAAAAGAAGAAGAGATTATCAAGGTTGTAGAGGAAAGCAAAACTAAAGAAGAGGATTTGCTTGATGATACTGAACTTGTTGCAGTTATTACAGCATCAATATCAGCTTATACCAATATGTCTAATAATAAATTTATAATTACATCTATACAAGAATCTAAAACTCCTATATGGGGTATGGTTGATAGGGTAAATAAATTGAAATAACTGCTTTTAATATATCTATAAATTGGCAGCTATAATTAAAATAAATATTTTGGAGAAAATATAATTATGACTAAACAATATAAAATCACCGTTAATGGAAAAACTTATGATGTAACAGTTGAGGAAATAAAATCAGTAGAAGCTCATAAAACAGTTTCTACTATAGTAAATCCAGCACCTGCAGTTCAAGCTCCTAAAGTGGCACCTGCAGCACCTGTATCAAATACGGTTCAAGTTCCAATAGATGAGAATGCAATATCAGTAAAAGCTGCTATGCCTGGTACCGTAGTATCATTTACTGTTGCTGTAGGGGATAAGGTAGAAGAAGGACAGGTTATTGCTATATTAGAAGCTATGAAAATGGAAAATGAAATAGTTGCTCCTGCTTCAGGAGAGATAAAATCTATACATGTAGAAAAAGGTTCTTCAGTTGTGGAAGGTCAGGTTATATTACAGATTAAGTAATATTAAGGGGTGAATATGAATAAAGCTTTAGGTTTGGATTTTAACAATTTATTTACAGGTTTTTATCCTCCAACTATAGCCCAGATTATAATGATGCTTTTAGGATCATATCTTATATATATGTCTATCTATTATAAGAAGAAACCTTTGCTTCTTCTGCCTATGGGGGTTGCTATATTAGCTGCTAATATGCCTCTTCCTCAAATGACAGAGAATGTTATTAATAGTTTTATGGGTATACTTCATAGTGGAGCAGAAAGCGGGGTTTATCCTGTATTGGTATTTTTTGCCGTTGGAACTATGATAGATTTGGGACTTGTACTTGCTGATCCTAAAAATTTTTTTATAGGTGCTAGTTCGCAGATTGGAATACTTATAGTATTTTACATAATGAGTTCTATGAGTATGGGTGAAAGTTTATCGGCTGCTACTTCTATTATAGGGGCTGCTGATGGAGCTTTGGCTATGTATATATCATCTTTAATTACAGATCCTAAATATTTTGCTGCTATAGTTATGTCGGCATATCTTTATATGGAGCTTCTGCCTGCATTGCAGTCTGGACTTACAAAGGTGCTTACTACTACAAAAGAAAGAAAAATTCCTATGAATTATTTAAGACATGTTTCAAGAGGAGAAAAAATTATATTTGCTGTTATTGCTATGGGGCTTTGCGGTATATTTTTATCAAATTCTTTTCCTCTTATAGCTGCTCTTTTATTTGGAAGTATTTTAAGAGAATCTGATATCATTAAGAATTTCTCTGTTAATTTACAAAAGTCTTTAACAGGTATATTGACTATGCTTATAGGAATAGCTATAGGTTCATCTGCTTCTGCTGATTATTTTATGACTTTAGATACAGTAATTATATTTGTCTTTGGCTTATTATCATTGATATTGAGTACTACAATAGGTATTATAAGTGCTAAGATTATTAATATATTATCAGGTGGAAAAGTTAATCCTATAATTGGTTCTGCAGGGTTAAGTGCGTTTCCTATACCTGCTTGGGGAGCCCATGTTTATGGTCAAGAGAATAGTTCTTCAAACTGTCTGCTTCTTCATGCAATGGCAGTTAATATATCAGGTATAATATCTGGTGCTATTGTTATGGGAATACTTTTAACATTTTTCCATTGATACATAAATATACAAAACATATAAAATAATATTTTTAATATTAATCGTTACCCTATTTATTATTAAAATAAGTAGGGTTTTTTTATAGTTTTGATATATTTTATTTTATGACTATACTGTCGAAAATTATAAAATTAATATATAATAGAAATCAATAACATATTTGTGGGAAAACTATGGTAAAAAGATTAACATTAAAAAATGGAACTAAAGTTGTACTTGAAAAGATGCCTATGCTTGATACGGTTTCTACAGGCTTTATATTTTTAACAGGAAGTGCTAATGAAAGCAAGGAGGAGAATGGATATACTCATTTTATAGAGCATATGCTTTTTAAAGGTACACATGATACTAATGCTAAAGATATTATAAGATCTATAGAAGGGGTTGGAGGTATATTTAATGCTTTTACTTCAAGGCATTTAACTTCATTTTATATAAATATCACTTCAAAATATTTTGACAGAGCCATAGATACTTTAGAAAATGTTATACTTAATTCAGCATTCAGAGAAGAAGATATAAACAAAGAAAAAAAAGTTATTATTGAAGAGCTTAAAATGTCTAATGATACTCCTGAAGAGATATCTGCAAATCAGTTTTTTGCTGCTGCATATAAAGGCACTTCTATGAGTTTTCCAATAGGCGGAAATATCAATAATATAAAAAAAATAAGCAGAGATAGCATTTACTCATATTTTAAAACACATTTCAATTCTAATAATCTTATAATTTCTATAGCAGGAAATTTTGATATAGATTCTTCTATTAAAAGATTGGAAGAAATCAAATTAGAGCAAAATAATAAAACAATAAATGAAGAACTTCCTTTTTATTATAAAACTATAACAAAAGAAAAACAAGAAATCAATCAAGTTTATTTCTCTCTTTTAACTCCTTCATATAGTGCTTGTGATGATAGAAAAAGATATGCTATGAATATAATAAATGATATATTCGGTGGAAGTTCTTATTCTAGATTATTTCAGGCTATAAGAGAAAATAAAGGACTTTGCTATAATATATATAGTTATAATTCTAGTTTTATTAATGGAGGTACATTCGAGATTCATGGTTCTACTAGTTTGGATAGATATGAAGAAACTATAGAAAGTATTCATTATGAAATAGAAAAATTGATTAATGAAAGAATATCAGAAGAAGAGCTTGAAGAGGCTAAAGAGAGTTATAAAGGTTCTATGGCTTTCAGTAAATTTAGTGCTGAATTTATAATGAATAAGAATGCAAGACATGAATTATATTTATCTAAATATGTGTCATTTAATGATCTTTATAAGATTATAGATAAAATTGATTTGAAGATGGTTAATGAAGTTATAGATGAAAAACTTTTAAATAAAAAATTTTTCCTTACATCAGTTGGAGCGAAAGGAACTAAAGATATTAGTAATTCTTTGAGCAGAAAATTAAAACTAAATTAAGATTTTACTATCTCTTTTATTTTATCTATAAAAATATTCATCTCTTCATCTGTACCTATTGTTACTCTTATATAATTACTAATAAGGTCTGTTTTAAAATATCTTACTAGTATTCCATTATCTCTTAATTTTGAATATATATCTTCTGCAAATATATTTTTATGAGATATAAATATAAAGTTGGATTTTGAATCTAGTACTTTAAAATACAATTCTTTTAATTGAATTTTTATTCTTTCTCTTGTATCTATAATTTTTTTGATAGTTTCTGCAAAGTATCTTTTATCCTTAACAGCTTCTATACCAGCAATTATGGAAAATCTGTTTATAGTATATGAATTAAAAGAGTCTTTAATATTTTTAAGCCCTTGAATAAGATTTTCATTTCCTAAAGCAAAACCTAATCTTATACCTGCCAATGCTCTTGATTTGGAAAATGTTTGTATAACAAGAAGATTATCATATTTGTTTATAAGTTTATAAGCACTTTCTGTATCGGCAAAATCTATATATGCTTCATCTATTATAACAATATTGTCTTTATTGTTTATTATAATTTCTTCTATTTGAGAAGGAGTGAGTAATAATCCTGTAGGGGCATTGGGATTAGCTATAAAAATACCAGAATCTAAATTTTTATAATCATTAATATCTATAGTAAAATCCTCTTTCAATCGTATTTTTACTTCTTTTAAATCAAAAAGTGATGAGTACACAGAATAAAAACTGTATGTAATATTAGGATAGTAAACTTTATCTCCTTTATTGAAGAAAGCCATAAAAGAGAATGCTAATATTTCATCAGAGCCATTTCCTATAAATATATTATTTTCATAAACATTATAAAGTTTTGATATTTCTTTTTTTAATTCTGTAACATTAGGATCAGGATAAAGTCTTAAATCATCGAAAGAACTTTCTATTAATATTTTTTTTACCAATGGAGACGGAGGATAGGGACATTCATTAGTATTTAGTTTTATATATTTCTTATCTTTAGGCTGTTCTCCTGGCTTATATGGTTCAATAGATTTTGCTTTATTGCTTAGAAAATTATTCATAGATAATTCCAATTCCTTTTATATATTATAGATAGAAAGTCTATTATATATGATATCTTTATAAAATCCATAAAAAATAAGGGGCTGTCCTAGATAACTTAAATTTGTTATAATTTAGTTATGAAACGAAGTAAATTAAGCCGAGAAAAACAATTAAAGTTAATAGAACATTTTGTTGCAGGAACTACAGCCCGAACAGCTTCTGTT
>NZ_JARHYI010000081.1 GCF_029258575.1 Brachyspira sp.
TTGTTTAAGTTCCATAGATATTGCACACTTTTAGTTTAAAAAAATCAGATATTCCTTATAATTTAAATTGCTAAAAATAAAAAAAAGGAATATCTATGAAACAATATAATACACAGCAGAAAAAAAAGATAGTATTAAGCATTAATAAAGTGAAGAATAAAAGAATACATTCGGCTTTAAATTATGATACTCCTATGTTATACTTCAAAAAAATAAGGAATACTTAAAGGAAATATCTCTGGCTCCCGTGCAATAAAAATAAAACATTATACTTTATGAATAATTTCATAAATATAAAAAATAAAATTATATCATTGAAAAAAAATAAACTATTATTATAATGTAAATATCATTTCAAAAAATAAAATATCAAATCGGAGTATCATAATGAAAATACTATTTATAAGACATGGACAAACTCAATTAAATGCTGAAGGAAGATGGCTTGGTTCTACAGATGCTCCATTATCTGAAGCAGGAAAAGAAGTTATAATAAGTAAGAAAAATATTATAGATAAATATAAGCCTGTACAAAAATTGTATGTAAGCCCTATGAAAAGATGTTTGGAAACTGCAGGAATATATTTTTCAGATATGAAAGAAGAAAATAAAGAAATTATCAATGATTTAAAAGAAAGATGCTTCGGAGATTTCGAGGGAAAAAATCATGATGAATTAAAGAATGATCCTCATTATAAAGAGTTTTTCAGAAGTAATTGGCAGAGTAATGTACCGAACGGAGAAGAAGCTGATAGTTTCTTTGGAAGAACTGAAAAAGCATATCTATATATAATAGAAGATATGAAAAAAAATAATTTGGATTATACAGCTGTAGTTACTCATGGCGGTGTTATTATGTCTATATTCAGCAGATATGAAAAGCAGAAATTGGAATTTTATGATTATCTTTTACAAAACGGAAGCGGATATTATGCAGAAATAGATGATAAAAATTATATAAGTATTATAGAAAAGTTATAATTTTACGATGATTATTAATAATAACTTTTATTGGAATAAATAATATGAAAATACTATTAATACTGCCTATATCTTTTCTGCTCAACATATTCGTAAAAAATATAAAATTTGATCCTTTTGTATTTATATCAAGACTTCATTTTATAGCAGAAGATATATTTAGAAAAAAAGGCAATACGAAAAACAAAACTTTAACTTTTATAGTAGGTACATTAAGTT
Organism: Brachyspira sp.; assembly: GCF_029258575.1. GTDB lineage: Bacteria > Spirochaetota > Brachyspiria > Brachyspirales > Brachyspiraceae > Brachyspira. The sequence goes on from NZ_JARHYI010000081.1 coordinate 1,201, forward strand.
CTTTAATAATAATAGCAATAAGTTTTTTAATACCGTTTTTCCTTTTAATGCTTTTATATAAACTGCATTTTATTTTGGGTTTAATAATAGAGCTTATATTATGCTGTCTTGCTCTTGGAATAAGAAAACCTTTAGAGATAAGTTCGTATATATTTCATAGCCTTATAATAAATGATTTAAAAAAAGCTAAATCACTTTTGAAAGAAAATGCTGAAATAGATGCGGAAGATGCAGAACTAGAACAAATTGTTAAAAATACAATAGAATACACTATAATAAGTATAGCTGAAGATTATATATATCCGGCTATATTTTTATTATTAGGCGGTGCTCCTTTATGTATAGCTTATAAGGCTTTGTATGTACTTTCTGACAGTTCATCTGATACTATTTATATAGATGAAAATAAAAGCGATGATGTATTCGGAATATTTAATATTAAATTATGCTATATACTAAATATAATACCTTCTATATTTACATCTTTAATTTGTATTTTATCATCAGTATTCTTCAGATATGAATATAAAAATGCATTCACAGCATTAAAAAGAGACGGCAAAAATAATAAGGCAAGATTAGAAGCCTCTATTGCAGGTGCTATGAATATAGAACTTGGAGGAGAATATATAAAAGACGGCGAAATATATGACAGACCTATAGTAGGAGAATATTTAGAGGATTTAAATCCTAATCATATAGAAAAAGCAAATAAACTTATATTAACTTCTGCCATATTTGCCTTAACAGCATTAATAATAATTAAACTCGTATCAATGCTTATATCTTCAATAATAGGATAATAAATTAATTAAATATAAAGGCTTTAAATAATCAATATATATCAATTATTTAAAGCCTATTATTTTTTATATATTTCTTTTATTCATTTTCATAAACTGCTTTATTTATTAAACTCTGACTTTTCATATTTGTATTATAAAATATCAATGAAAAAATCATTGTCAATATAAATTGAGATACAGGAACAGTAAGCCATATACCATTAAGTTTAAAAAATAGAGGAAGTATCAATATGCATAATGGACTTACTAATAAAGGATCAACATAAGTTAAAAGTGCCGAATATCTGCTTTCACCTGCTGAATAAAAATATGCAGTTCCTAATCTTACTATAGGCTGAAGTATGAATCCGGCTGATATTATAGGAAGCCCTAAACTTACTATTTCATTAGTTTCTTCAGATGCTCCGAATAATATACCTAATTTATTTCTAAAAATGAATACTATTATTATTAGAGTAAGTCCGAATATAACATCAAATAAAATGCCTTTTTTGAATACTTTTTTCATCATATCATTTCTTCCGGCTCCTTTGAAATAGCTTATCATAGGCTGACAGCCCTCTGCCACTCCTTCAAATAAATGCAAAATAGAACCGTAAATATAATTCATAACAGAATAAGCTGTTGTTCCTAAATATCCGCCGTATTTTATGCATTGCCAATTATTGAATATTACTATAAGCGAAGGCGCCATAACCATACCGAATGGAGATAATCCTATCTGCAAAGCTCTTTTTGTCATAGCCAAATCAAAATCTGATAATTTTATTCTCACTCTGTTTTTCTTTCTTATAAAAAGATAATATACAGCTATCAATGCCGCCAATACCTGTGCTATTATTGTAGCCAAAGCAGCACCGAACATTTCCAATCTGAAAACCATTAAAAATAAATAATCAAGAAATATATTTGTTATAAGCCCTACTCCCATAAAACTCATAGCATGAATAGTTTTTCCGCAGTTTCTTATTATAGGCATAGAACCGAATGATATTATTTGAAAAGCCCCTCCTATAATAATTGTTGTTATATAGGAATCAGCCTGCTTAAATACCTCATCTCTTGCACCAAGCAAATATACAAGATAATCTTTTATTAAAAGTAAAATAACTGTTAATATTATGCTTGCAAGTATAAGAGAAATAAATGTATTTACTTTAGCTTTATTAAATCCCTCTATATTGCCCTCTCCCAAATATGTTGACATTATAACAGAACCGCCCATACCAAGCATAACAGCAGATGCCATAAGCAAAGTTCCTATAGGATAAACCAAATTAATAGCGGTAAGCCCAATATCTCCCATAGAATTACCTATAAAAAATCCGTCAACAACTATATAAAGCCCGCCTAACATAGTAGAAACTATTGCAGGTATAACGTATTTAAAAAAGGACTTTTCCATATTTTGAGTATTTTGTACAATATCCATAATAATTAAACTCCTTTATAATCATATCAAAAATAGTCCGAATACATACTATTTTTGATAGTCTTATTATACTAATCATTTGTTATTTTGTCAAGAGATAAAGTACGAGATTTTACTTTTTATTTTATATTAAATATTTAGCTTTTATTATTATCATAAAACACAATGATAAATATTATATATATTATCTTCTTATTCTATATTCTTTGATAGTTTTGTTTTGATGAGAAAAAATATTTAATTTATACCATATACTTATTTGTATAATAGTATTAAAGAATTAGTAAATAAAAATGAGCTTCAATTATAGAAAATAAAATAATAAGTATAGCAGAAAAAAATTATATACGGCAAAATTATCAATATAATGAAAATATAAATATTGATTATTACATTTTTTATTTTGAAAAATTGATTCATTAATTAAAATTATCATTCTTTAAATTTGTATTATAAAATATAAAGAAAAATAATAATGATAATATAAATTGAGATAATGGAATAGCAATCCACACTCCATTAAGATTAAAAAATAATGGAAGTATTAATATACATAAAGGACTTACAAAAAGAGGATCTATATAAGTTAAAAAAGTAGAATATTTACTTTCACCTGATGAATAAAAATATGCAGTACCTAGCTTAACTATAGGATTAAGTATAAAACTTGATGATATTATAGGAAGCCCCACACTTACTATTGCATTAGTTTCCAAAGAAGCACCAAATAATATTCCAAGTTTATTTTTAAAAATAAATATTATGGTAATAATTATAAGACCTAATATTATATCAAATAAAATACCTTTCTTTAATACTTTTCTCATTAAATCTTCTCTTGCAGCACCCTTAAAATAACTTATCATAGGCTGACATCCTTCTGTCACTCCTTCAAATAAAGTAAAGATAGATCCGTATATATAATTCATTACAGAATAAGCCGCTGTTCCTAAATATCCTCCATATCTTATACATTGCCAATTATTAAATATTACTATAATAGAAGGAGTTATAACTAGTCCGAAAGGAGATAATCCTATTTTTACAGCTCTTTTTGTCATAGATAAATTAAAATCTGATAATCTTATTTTCGTTCTATTTTTCTTTCTTATAAAAAGAGAGTATATTGATATTATAGCAACTAATCCTTGAGCTATTATTGTAGCTAAAGCAGCACCAAACATCTCCAATCTAAAAACAATTAAAAATAAATAATCAAGAAAGATATTTGTTATAAGTCCGAAGCTCATAAAAATCATAGCATGAATTGTTTTACCAGAATTTCTTATTATGGGCATACTTCCAAATGATATTATTTGAAATCCTGCTCCCAAGACAATAGTAGTAATATATGAGTCAGCCTGTTTAAGCACTTCACCCCTTGCACCTAGTAAATATATAAGAGGATTTTTTAATAGAATCAAAATAACGGTTAATATTATACTTATTAATATTAATGATATAAAAGTACTTGATTTAGCTTTATTAAATCCTTCTATATTACCTGCTCCAAGATATGTTGACATTATAACAGAGCCTCCCATTCCAAACATAATAGCTGTCGCCATAATGAAAGTACCTATAGGATAAACCAAATTAATTGATGTAAGACCTATATCTCCTATGGAATTACCTATAAAAAAACCGTCTACAACTATATAAAGTCCTCCAAACATAGTTGAAACTATTGCAGGAATAATATATCTAAAAAACGAATTATCCATTTTTTGAATATTCATACAAACTCCAGTATTATAAAAAGATTAATACCATTTAACACTATAAATATCCTGCATTATATAGACAGATATTCATTTGTCAATATAGAAAAAGTACGATATTTTACTTTTTTATTTAAAATTGAAATATTTAGCTTTTAATATATAGTTAATATATTTAATAAATTTTATTATGTGTATAAATAAATGAACAATATTATTAATAATATAAAATTTTATTTTTTGTTTTGGTATTATTATAAGATGTTCTCATTTATATTTTTTGATTAATGTGAAGAAGATAATATTATAAAAAGAAGTTCTAGAAGTTCTAAAAAATCAATACAATAATTTTAATATATACAGAATAACAGAAAGAAAAAATAAATATGAAATAAAAATAAACATTATTATAGTAGATACTAAAGACAAAGTTCTAAAAATAAAAAATACATAAAAATATATTGAAATTTGTATTTTTAAGGTTTATTATATCCCAATGAAAAACATATTAATAATTTTTTTTATATTAAACTCATTACTTCTAGCACAATATTATTCCTATACAAATATTCCTTCATTTCAAAAAAGCGAATATTTTGTACATAAAGGAATATCAGCAAAAAAAAACAGTGCTGTAATAGTATATACAGAAACTTCTATAGATAATGACGGATACTGGAGAATTAAAGAAACTTCTATAAAAGGATTCATAACAAATAAATTAAAAGACCCTTTTCTACTAGAAGAAAGTATGATGACCAATATAAGAAAATCAGAAATATATTCTAAAATAGATTTAGAAAATATGAGAACTATTTATAATAAAACTGTAGATTATTATGATTTTGGTACTATGGAATATACATTTGATATAAATGGAAAAGTGAATTACACAAATAATGAAGGGACTTTAGCTATATTTTCTATGCATGGAGTATATCAAATAGCTAGGGCTTTTCCATTCGATAGTACAAATCAAATGAATATTATAATGCCTACCGCTTCAAAAGATAATAAATTAAATGTATCTGTATTGAATAATGGAATAAAAAAGATAAAGATCAATAATGAAGAGAAAGAATGCTATGAAATGGAGGTAAAAATAGAGGGAATTCCTTTTGCTATATTTATTCCTAAAATAGTAGCATATATTGAAAAAGATGATAAAAACAGAAAGATAATTAAATACAGCACTTTATCTGGAATGCTTGATACTATGGATATTTTTCTTACAGATACTGAAAAAAAATAAATATAAAAAAATAGGAGAATAATAATGAGCGATTTAAAAATAGATTGTATAAATACTAATATGTATGCAATGAATTCATATGTTGTATCTGTAGATGATGAAGCTATGATAATAGATATTTCCGAATCGCCTTCAGGATATGATGTTTATAAAAAACTATTAGAAGGCAAAAAATTGGTGAGAATAATATATACTCATGCACATTTTGATCATATTTCAGGTTCAGATGATATAAGAAAAGAGTATCCTGATGTGCCTCATTGTGTGCATACTTTAGATTATGATTTTTTTCAGGATGGAAATTTAAATGTAAGTGCATATTTGGGAAGCATACTTAAATGTAAAAGCCCTGAAATACAATTTAATGATGGAGATACTTTCAAATTAAAAGACAGAGAATTTAAAGTTATACATACACCAGGACATACAAGAGGAGGAGTTTGCTATTATACCAAAGGACATTTATTCTGTGGAGATACGATATTTGCATATGGAATAGGAAGAACAGATTTTCCTACAGGCGATTTCAACACTTTAGAAAACAGCATATCTGAAAAAATTTTTGCTTTGGATGATGATACTTTAATATATCCTGGGCATGATGCTTATGGAGTAAAATTATCTCAAAGAAAAAGAATGGGTGTATTTTAATAAATAAAAATGATAGTAAGTGCCAGCAGAAGAACCGATATACCCTCTTCACATACAAAATGGTTTTTGAATAGATTAAAAGAAAAATATGTTATTACTCAAAATCCTATAAATAAAAATATATTCTACAAAATACCTTTAAATAAAGATATTGTTGATATAATAGTATTTTGGTCTAAAAATCCTGATATAGATTTCTTAAAAGAAGTTAAAGATTTAAGATATAAATTTTATCTGCATTTTACTATCACGCCCTATAATAAAAATATAGAAAAAAATATACCTGATAAAAATGAATTAATAAAAAAATTCCAAACTATAAGCAAATTATTTGGTAAAGAAAAAATTGTATGGAGATATGATCCTATTATTTTAAATGATGATTTTAATGTTGATTATCATATTAAAAATTTCAAAATATTTGCTGAAAGTTTAAATGGTTATACAGATGAATGTGTATTCAGTTTTATTCAAATATATAAAAAAATAAAAAACAATATTAAAAATATAAATAATAATAATGAAGCTTTATTAATAAAAACTATGAAAGAACTTTCAATAAAAAATAATATAAAATTAAAATCCTGCTCTCAAGATTTTGATAATTTTAATATAGAATTAGAAAAATCAGCATGCATAGATAAAGAAAGAATACAAAAAATATTAGGCTATTCTATAAAAGAGAAAAAAGATAAATCCCAAAGAAAATTATGCAATTGTATAGAAAGCATTGATATTGGAATGTATAATAGCTGTCCCAATGAATGCATATACTGCTATGCTAATTCAAAAAATATATTAGAAAATTATGATATAAATAATGAAATGCTTGCAGATGAAAAAGCTAATTATGATAATATAAGAGAGAGAAAACTCATTATAAATAAAAAAAATATTATGCTTATATAAAATTTGGAAAACTGTATGTGTTACATGATAAAAGAAACTTATAATTTTTTACTTTCAAATATAGATAACATAAAAAATAAAACCCTAGCAGCAGCATATTCAGGAGGAATTGACTCTCAGGTTATGCTTAATATTTTATACAGATTAAAAGAAGAATTATCGTTCAATCTAATTATACTTCATGTTAATTATAATTTAAGGGCAGAAGATTCAACAAATGATGAATTGTTCGCCCGAAGTATGGCTGAAAAATATAATATAAAAATATATGTTAAAGAAATACCTCCAAAAAGCTATATAGGAAAAAATGTACAGCTTGAAGCTAGAAATGACAGATACAGTTTTTTTAAAGAACTTTATAATAAAAAAATATATGATTATTTATTAATAGCACATAATAAAGATGATTTAGTTGAAACTATCATTTATAGAATGATTAAAGGGGCTGGAAGCGAAATTTATAAAAGTTTAAGAGAAAAAAAAGCGTATATTTTAAGACCGCTACTTCATTTTTACAGAAAAGATATTGAGATGTATACTCAAAAAAACAATCTCGAACATAGAGAAGATTCATCAAATAAAAAAAATTATTATGCAAGAAATAAAATAAGAAATTTAATAATACCTATGCTTGAAGAAATTAATACAAAATCAAAAGATAATATTATTTTATTTTCAAAAAGAATATATAAAGAAACTTCATTATTAAGAAAAAAAGTTAATATACTATACAAAAGAAATATATCAAATAATAATAAAACTCTTAATATAAAAGCAATAAAGAATATAAATAAAATTTTTAGTGAGAAAATCATTATTAAATTTTTAGCAAAAAATAATATTGAAATAACAGAAAAAAGAGTATTTGAAATATTAAAAATAATAAAATCCAATAAACCTAATATAAAATTAAGACTTGATAATTTTTATTTAATAAAAGAATATGATTTTATTAATATACAATTATTAAATAAAATAAATGAAAATACAAATAATTTTTTACAAATATATAATGATGGAATATATAATTTTTTTGATAAAAAACTTGAAATAAAAACTGTTTTAAATAAAAATATTAATTATAAGGATAAATTATATATAAAATCAAATTATCCAATAATAATAAGAAATAAAGAAGAAGGCGATTTTATTTATGCTTATCCAAATGGTAATAAAAAACTTTTAAGAAAGATTTTTATAGATTTAAAAATACCTTTATATGAAAGAGAAAAAATACCAGTGATAACTTCTAAAAATGATGATATACTTGCATTATATTTATCTCCATATAGTTTAAATAGAATATCAAATAATGCTGTGGTAAATAAGGAAGATGAGTATATAATAGAAATAAATTTTTATGATAAGTAATTATCAAAAATAAATAAAGAGGAATAAATAAATGGCATTTTCAACTAATGAAAGAATGATATTTGGCAAAGGCGTAGGATGTGTTATTATAAAAGACGGCAAAGTTCTTTTAGGCAGACATAATTATGGTAGAGGTAACGGACTTCTTATAATACCGGGCGGATTTATAAATGAAGGGGAACTTCCTGCTGAGGCTGCGGAGAGAGAAGTTTTAGAAGAAACAGATGTAAAAGTAAATGCTTTAGAAATAGTATCTATGCGTTTTACTTCCGATGATTGGTATTTGACATTTAGAGCAGAATATATTTCAGGAGAGGCTAAAGTTAATGACTCTGAAAACAGTGAAGTTATTTGGCTTGATATAGAAGAGGTATTAAACAGAGAAGATGTACCACCACTTACAAAAGAAGCTATAAAATCATGTTTAAAATTTATTCACTGTGAAGATAAATATGCTATGAAAATAAAAGAAGATTATGATGCCTCAAGAGAGAGAGGAGTTTATGCTTATTATGATTAATTTTTAAGTAATAAAGAAAGCTACAGAATTCTGAAACTAGTCTTAATAAAATTATCAAACCTTATGACATATGAGTATTAAGCCAAGCAATTATCTCATTAGCGACATCATCTCTTTGAACATCATTAAGTATTTCATGTCTGCCGTCTTTGTAAAGGCTAATATTAACATCATTAAGCCCCAATGATTTATACATCTCATATACCCATTTAACACCCTTACCCATATCACCTACAGGATCTCTGTCGCCAGATATTAAAAGTATAGGGAAATTCTTATCCATAGAAGAATAATTATTTTTATCAGAAATTTTATCTATAAGTTCAAATAATTGCACATAAGTTTCTATACTAGCAGGCTTATCAGCAAAATATTCATCTTCCTGAGCCTTTTTAATTTCTTCTTTATCTGAAGTAAGCCATGCCAAATCCGATTTATCTTTAGGAAAATATTTTTTACCATATCCACCTACAGATAATTTATCCAAAAGATAGGCTCTCTTTCTTCCGCCAAATAATGATTTTTGAATATTAGCTATAGTTTTACCTAAAGTTTCTATTCCCTTAGGCTTTCCTCTAGTACCCATTATTATAGCACCATTTAAATCTTTATGATACTTAATTAAAAAACCTCTGGTAAGGAAAGAGCCCATACTATGCCCCATCATAAAGTAAGGTAAATTAGGATAATCAGCTTTAGTATTTACCATCAAATGCTTCATATCTTCTATTATAAGTTCATGTCCGTTTTTATCAGCCATATGTCCCATTTGATCTTTACTTACAGTACTTCTTCCAAATCCTCTATGATCATCAGCACAAACCAAAAAACCTTCTTTATTAAGTTTTTCTGCTATCTCTTTATATCTTCCAGCATGCTCTCCTAAACCATGAACTATTTGAACTATAGCTTTAGGCTTTATATCTGGTATAAAAAGATAAGTATACATTCTATGACCGTCATCTGATATTAAAACTCTATTAATCATTTCCATAATAAATACTCCGATGAATTATAAAAAATTATAATTGTGAAAATTATTAACATTGACATAACTAATGATAATAAATTATATAGTATTTTTTTTTTAATGCAATAAATATTATTCAATATTTCAAATTCAAAAAATGCATTATAAAATACTCTAATAGGATTTACTTGCAAAAAAGTATCTTATAGTTTAATATTTCTCAATTGATACAAGGAGCAATTTATGAAAATTATAAATGTTAATTCAAACAAAATTAATTCTATTCTTCTTATAGCATTACCTGTAGTATTAATAATAGGATTTTTAATATTTTCAAGCATTACAATAGTATCAACTGGAGAAGTAGGAATAAGAAGCAGATTAGGTAAAGCTATATCTCAGGAAGAGGCTGGACTTCATTTTAGAATACCTTTTATGGATACAATAAAAACTATAGAAGTAAGAGAACAAACAGTAGAAAAAACTTATGCTGTATCTTCAAAGGATATGCAAACAATATCTATGACTTTAAATGTTCAGTATTCTATAACAGGAGATACTTTGGATTTATATAAAAAATTCGGCACAGATTATCGAAACAAGCTGGTTAATCCTAGAATATCAGAAAGTTTAAATGCTGTTTCTGCAAGATACACTATAGAAGAATTCATAACAAAAAGAAATGAAATGGCTGCTGAACTTTTAAGAGAAGTTATGAGCGAT
>NZ_JARHYI010000085.1 GCF_029258575.1 Brachyspira sp.
ATGGCTGATATATATAGAAAAAATGGCTTAACTGATGCAGCTTATAAATTGTATCAGGAATATATAAAAACATTAGAAAATAAAGAAGATATAGAAAATGCTGAAAGAAAACTTTTACAGTTAGGTCCTGCCAATAATCCAAGTATGTTCACTTCTAATATATTTTTATATAAAAAAGGAAGTTGTTTGTATACAGAATTAAAACCTAGCAATAATTTATATATAATATTATCAGGAAGAGTTGGTATATATAATATTGTCAATGGCAAGCTTATTTTGGAAGATGTATATAAAGAACATTATGTTATTGACGGATATGAACCTAAATCAGAATATAAACCATTATTGACTACTGCTATTGCATTAGAAATTACTTATATGAAAGTAGTTACAAAAGAAGAATTTATAGAAATGCTAATGAAAGATAAACAATTAAGGGGATATCATATAAAAATGATGTCTATGAAAGTTATAAATGTATTATCAAAAATTAAAGCTATTGAAGAAGAAAGAAACATTTTTAAACTATTTATATTTCTATCTGGTATAATAAAAATAGATACATTATTCGACGGGCAAAATACTATAATAATTCCATATAGCATTGATGATATAACAAATTCAATAAAATTATCTAAAGAAAATATACTAGAAAATATAAAAAAAATAAAATCTATAGAACTCATAAAAGATAAATATATAAAAATCATAGATATTAATGATTTTTTTAGCGAGTATCATAAATATCAAAAAAATTATTATTGACATACTATGTAAATGTATTAAAATATTTACAAATAATAGGGGACATTTATGTTAAGTTATAAAACAATCAAATTTGTGAAATCTTCTACAATATTCATAGAAGGACAGGAACCAAAATATACATTTTATATAATAAAAAAAGGAAGTGTAATGGTATACAGCTATTTTGCAGATAATTACACTGTGGAATATAAAGAAGGTGAAATTATAGGTTTATTTAATGCAGTTTTGAATGAACCTTATTTTTCAACTGTAAAATCATTAGAAGATGTAGAAGTAATAGAAATGAATATAAATGAAATAGAAAAAATAGATAATATGAATCTTATAAATAAAATATATGATTATCTTATCATTAATATAGAAAGATGGTTAAAAAGATATTATTATTTTTTGCATAAAGAAAATAGCCCATACTATACTAGTGAAAATAACAAAAACATTATAGATATGTGTCAGATATATTATCAAAATGGTTTTGATGATGCTGCATACAAATTATATCAAGAATACATTGCATTAAATCCTAATGATGAAAACAAAAAAGAAGAACTTAATAATTTATTAAAAAATATTAAACCTATGCCAGAACCTGAAATTATAGAGGGAAACATTTATAAATATAAAAAAGGTTTTTGTTTATATACTGAACTTCAGGGAACAAATAATTTATATATGATAAAATATGGTAAAATAGGAGTGTATAATATATTCAATTCCACACAAGTAACTAGAAGAATTTTATCTGCAGAAAGTGTACTTAATGGATATACTCCAATGTCTAAAAATGATCAATATTTATTTACAACTGCTATAGTATTAGAAGATTCTATTATACAATTAATAAAAAAAGAAGATGCTATGAGTATAGTACAATCTGATAGAACACTTAGATTGTATTTTGTAAAGATGATGAGTATGAGAATTTACAGTACCATTTCAAGAATAAGAGTTTTTAATGCCAATAATATAGTAAGCAAATTTGTAATCATAATAGAAGCATTAATAAAAACAGAATTTCTATTCAAAAGCTTTATGAAAATAAAATTTCAATACAATATAAATGATATCTGCTCTATGATAGGAGTTGAATATAATCAGAATATAGAAAATGAAATATTAAAAATCAAATCATTAGAAATATCATCTGAAGGATATTTAATTATAAATAGTATAGATGAATTTTATAAAGAATATGAAATATATAAACAAAGAAATTCATACAAAATAGAAAATTAAATTATAAAATGAACTAAATATTCAATATTGCCTTTAGCACCTTTTATAGGGGAGATAGTTCTATTAACTTCTTTAAATCCTGTTTCTTTTATTCTTTCAACTGCATTATATAATATTTTTTCTCTAAGAGCATCGTCTTTAATCACGCCTCCTTTTGAAACATCTCCTCTTTCAGCCTCAAATTGCGGTTTTATTAAAGTTACCCAAAATTCTAAATCATTTAACTCTCTAAATATAATAGGAGCTATTTTTGATATTGATATAAAAGAAACATCGCTGACAATCACAGAAGGAATTTCATCATTAAACATTTCTATCTTTATATCTTTGGCATTAAAATCTTCTATTGACACTACCCTATTATCATTACGAAGTTTATAAACTAATTGATTATGTCCTACATCAAGAGCATAAACTTTTTTAGCACCATATTTAAGGAGACAATCTGTAAACCCACCAGTAGAAGCACCTATATCTAAACATATTTTATTTTCTACAGATATTGAAAATTCTGAAAAAGCTTTTTCTAATTTTTCTCCAGCCCTAGATACATACTTTATATTTTGTACAACTTCAATATTATCCGTATCTTTTACTTTTTGAGCCTTTGATGTTACCTTAACTCCATTGATAAAAACACATCCAGCTAATATTATATTCTGTGCCTTAGCACGGCTTTCTGTATAACCGTTACTATGCACATATTCATCTAATCTCATTACAAAATTATTACTCTATTGACATAAAAGATTTTATAATAGAAAGAGAGTTTTTCTCTTTATTTCTTGCATTCACTTTTAAAAGTATTTGTGTATGATTTCCTTCCAATATATTAGAAGTCAAATAAACTGATTCAAAATTCTCAATATATTCATCTCCAATACCATATAATGATAAATTAGGATTCATTTCCAAATATAAAGATAAAGTATTATTTTTGGCTATATCAACTTTATCAGCAGATAATGTAGTAGCAGGAACTTCACCTTTAATTATAGAATCTATAATATTAGAATTATCAGAAATATACAATATAGAATCTTTTATATAACATGAATAAACGCCAGCAGTATATATATTATCTGTAGTATCTTCAGCAAAAGCTTCTAATATTACTTTGAAAGTATTAGTATCAGCTAGAGAAGCAGATATTAATAAAGATGGAAATTCTGATTCGCTGTTATTAGGATCATCCCAAGCGGATACAAATATATCCCCACCAAAAAGTTCTATAAGTTTATATGGATCTATGCCATTCTCTTCTAAAGTTTCAAATTCATCTCTAAATGGAAAATTCTTAATATCTTCAATAATACTCTTCATATGTTTAGATAATTCCTGACTATTGAATGCTAATGATATAAAACCGTAATTTTTTTCTCCATTAACAAAAGAGTATATATTATTAGCTAATTCTTTCTTTAAAGCTGAACTATCATAAGGATAATTTGGAGTATAGCTATCAACTACAATATTAGCCTCTCCAACATTAAAATTCACCTTTGCTGTAATAATTGCATCTTTATATGCTTCTTTTGATATTCCGTCATAACTTCTTCCAAATAAAAATTTAGCGAAATCGGAAGAATCATCGGATAATAAAGATAAATTAGCCCATATATAAATATCATTAGTTTCATTTTCCAATGAAATAAACTTTTCATCTTCTAAAGGAGTATTATTAATAAATACATAATTAGCTATATTAGTTATATCTTCTTTATTAAGTTCTTCATTATACCAATAATTACTTTTTAATTTTAAAGTAATAGAAAATATTTCACTATTCCAAGATATTAAATTATATTCATCTAATGCTAAATATCTATATGCAGCATTTTCAGCAACTGAAATTAATTTATCCTCCTGACTTGCCATCTTTATCATTAATTTATCTAATTCAGTAATATTTTTAACATCAAATATTATAGACATTTGCTGATATCCATTAAAAAATACCACCCTAGAAGTATTATTGAATTCTATATAATCATTTAATTTATTTGTCATTACATCTGCTACAAAAGGATCATCTCTATATTCCAAATACTTATCAGCATACTCCTGCATAAATAAACTATTTAAAACATTTTGTAAATTAATTTCTCCTTTCTCTGCCATATTACTAGCATTAAAAGAAAAAACACTATCAGAATTGTTAGGTATATATTTTTTATCTACTGCATAAATAAAACTGCTTAATGTCAATAATAATGATAACGCTATTAATACTACTCTATTCATTAATAGTCTCCTTGAGTATAAAGTAAGTTATAAAAATATAAGTCTTTTTTATATTATATTAGACTGTAATTAAAAGTCAAGTATTAAAGTCTATAATTATTTACATATATGATTTTATGTTAAAAAATATATAATTTACATTAAAAATTCTTGCAAATTAAATATAAATTATTTATAATCATAAAAATACTTTACTTTCAGGATATTATTATGAGATACTTAATATTGCATGGTCATTTTTATCAGCCTCCAAGAGAAAATCCATTCTTAGGAGAAATACAAAAAGAACCCAGTGCCTCTCCTGCTCATGATTGGAATGAAAGAATAACGAATGAATGTTATAGTCCGAATGCATATTCAAGAATATTAGATGGTTACGGAAGAATAAATGAAATGTCTAATAATTATGAATATATGAGTTTTAATTTCGGACCTACACTTCTTGATTATATAGCAAAAACAAGAAAAGATTTATTAAATCGTATAATAGAAGCTGATAAAAAAAGCATAGAAAGATTGGGATACGGAAATGCAATAGCTCAGGTTTATAATCATATAATACTTCCTTTGGCTAAAAAGGAGGATATGAGAGTTCAAATAAAATGGGGATTATATAATTTTGAAAAATATTTTGGAAGAAAATCAAGCGGAATATGGCTTTCAGAAACTGCAATCAATTTAGATGTAGTTGATGCTTTATATGACTGCGGAGTAAAATTTACTATATTATCTCCTTATCAGGCACATTATGTGAAAAATATCACAACAACAGATGTATCAGGAGGAAAGATAGATACTTCAAAACCGTATTGGCTATATGGACATAATGGTAAAAAAGTTATAGTATTTTTCTATGATCCTTATATATCACAGGCAATAGCATTTGAACATTTGCTTACTTCTTCAGATAAACTTGCTGAAAGAATAAGAAATGCTTTTGGAGATAGAAAACTTGTTAATATAGCAACTGACGGAGAAAGCTACGGACATCATGAAGCATTTGCTGATATGTGTTTAGCTAGATATTTTAAAGAAAATGTCCATTATGACGGCATAACACCTACTAATTATGAACATTATTTAAATATACATCCTCCTATGGAAGAAGTTATACTTCATGAAGGTACAGGAGGAAGAGGAACTTCTTGGAGTTGTTCTCATGGCGTAGAAAGATGGAGAAGCAATTGCGGATGCGGGGGCTGGGACGGATGCGATTTATCTTGGAGAGGTCCTTTAAGAGATGCTTTTGATATTTTAAGAAAAATGCAGGATAAATTATTCAGTACTTTCCTAGAATTTACTGATGAAACTAGAAACTCAATAAGAGAAGAATATGTACGTGCTATATATAATGATTTAGATGCTAAAGATTTATATGAAATATGCAGTAAATATATTTCATTTAAAGAGTTTATATTCTTAATGGAATCTTATAAATATTCATTATTTGCTTACACTTCATGTGGATGGTTCTTTGAAGATGTATCTAGATTGGAGCCTGTAAAAAATATGCAGTATGCAGAACAGTCTTTTCACTATGCAAGATTATTAATAAAAGATAAAAATCTATCATTTGTAGATGAATCTCATAATGAGTTTTTAGAAATGCTTAGTAAATCTATTAGTAATAAACCTGAACATCATAGTGCTAAATATTTCTATGAAAAAGAAGCTAAAGTTGATGTATTTACAAAACTTTATATCATTAACTATTTTGTATTTAATCTTATGGCAAGCTGTTATAAAAGTACAAATATTAATATTTTCAAACATGAAGTAAAATCTTCAAAAATAGAAAATAACTCTATAGAAGGCGTATTAATAGACAATATAGATGCTGATATATATTTCAAAGTTATTACACAAAATGAAAATCATGAATTAAAAAATCAAATACAAGTATCAGAAGACCCTAAAAAATTAAATAAAAGTAAAATTTATACAATGTATTTAAAAGATTTAACTCCAGACATAAGAGATAAATTTGCAGACAGTTTATTTAAAGATGATATAAATAAATTAGATAGTTTGATGCATCAAATATATCCTGAATATAGAAATCTATTTACATATTTTAATATGAATAATATAACACCAGATTACGACTATAGAAGAATAATGGGTGCTATGGCATCTCCAATACTTAGAGAAAAAATCATAGAAAGAGGAAGAGATGCTTATAATGAAGTATCTGAAAATTTAAAAGATGCTAGAAATACTGGAATATTTATATCAAACAGCGGTATATCAAATTTGATTGGAGATAATATAAAAACTGCTTTAAATTCATTATATGAAACAGGAAACGCTTTAATTATATATGATATACTTAAAGATATAAAATTCCTATCAAATAATGATATGCCTATAGATAGAAATACTTTTGAAAATATATTTTATCAAATACTTCAAAAATATAGAAATGCCAATATAAAATTCAATGATAATGAAAAAGAATCATTTAAAGAATTAGGATATTGGTTAAACTTCAATATGGATAATATATAATAATAACTTATTATTCATTGGTATTTATTTCATTTGTATTTCTAATTATTAAGCTACCGTTTATTAAGTTTAATATTACAATGAATGAATTATTGGTGTAGCATTCTATATCTATTCTTAATACTTTACCATCATCTATAGAATTTTTAGCTAATTCTATTTTTCCGTCTTCCTTTTTACCAAAATTATAATTAGTAGTAATATAAAAACCTTCATTTTTCCACAAATAATTAGCGTACTTAACACTATGATTAAGCATATCATTAACATTATTAAAAGTGAATATTTTTATATCCCCTTCTTCTACTTCATCTATTCTAGGACGAATATTTAATCCTGTAACTTTATTTACAGAAGATACAGCATCATTCCTTATATTGTATAATTCATTAAGAGGTTTATCTTTAGAAATAAATAAATATGTTATTAATGATGCAACTAGTATTACAATTATAGTTGGTATTGTTTTTTTCATATTAAATAAAGTCCTATTTATTATAAAAATCTTCTACAATTTCATTTTTATGAATTATATTTGCTATTATTTTATTATCTTTTTTTAACTTTTGTATTCCCCAAATAACATATATAAAGAAAAGTACAAATGAAAATATTGGACCTAAATTATGTTCTATATTAGAAAGCTTTGTTATATACTCTCCTAAAAAATACCCTACTATAAGACAAAGTAAAGGTATTATATATACAAAAAAATTAGTTCCTTTTTTTAATTCATCAACTTCTATTACAACACTATCACCCTTACTTGCATTGATTTTATTAAATGCTCTAAGTACAACAGGTTTTCCAGAATTACATAAAGTACATCCATCACAGCTTGAACTTCTTTGTAATTCAACTTTAGCTATATTATTATTATAAGTTTCTAATACTAATGCAAATTCTCTTTTCATTATAACTCCTTTTATATTATCGTAACTTTTTAAAGTTTTTACAAAATAAAAATATTTCACGGCTTTCATCTCTTGAACTTTTAGGTTTGAAAACATTAACAGATTCAAAATATTCATTAAGCTCTTTTTTAAAATCCTGCAAATCTTTTCCATCAAAAACTTTTATAAAAAAATGTCCACTCTCTTTAAGCACATCTTTAGCCAAATTAAATATGGCTCTGCATAAAGAAATAGAACGGAAATGATTAGTTTCTCTATCTGAAGTAGTATTAGGCATAGCATCACTAACTACAACATCAAATAATGTATCATTGAATATGGAAATATCTATTTCTTTTATATCTCCTAATATAAATGTAAATCTCTGATGTGCAAATGAATTTGGAAGTATATCTACACCAACTACTGAACCACTTTTCAATATTTTGTTAAGCATATACTGACTAAAAGAACCAGGAGAACAGCCTACATCCAATACCCTATCAGAAGATTTTATAAATTTAAATTTATTTTGAGCCTCTTCTAATTTAAAAACACTTCTAGCTTTATAATTTTCTTCTTTTGCTTTTTTAAAATAAAAATCCTGTACCTTCTTCATCTATTATCCAAATATTACAAAATAAAAATTAACTATCATTATAATATAAAATTTAAAATAAAAAAGCAATAGATTATTATCTACTGCTTTATTAATCAAAATAAATATTATAAAAAATTATAATATCCAATCAAGTTTTTCTTCAGTTCTAGTAACACCTACAGGTAAATTCACAAGTTGAGATTTATCAACTAAATTCTCAAGTCTCTTTATACCCACTATATCAATTCTTGACATTGCAGCATATCTTATAGCATCAGGACTAATCATAGCACATGTTATAAGAATGGTATTAGCAATATTAACATTAACAGCATATTCATATAAATGAACAAGTTCTTCATTAAATATAGGGCTATAAGAAGTTCTAAAATAAACTATTTTTTTAGGAGAATGAGGACTATTACTCTCTTTTGCAAAAACTATTAAATATTTTTTATCTGTAGTTTTTAGAGAATAAGGAATAAGTCCTATACTTGAAACAACTTTTAAAGCTTCCTCTATAAATCTATCTCCTTCCAATTTGAAGAATTTCTTAATATTTTCACTATACCTAGAATCTTTATAGCTATTAAGTTTCTCATTAGCATCTTTATAATTAGGGTCTATTACTATTACTCCTTCTAATATTTCCATAGCTTTATTGATATTTCCAACTGTATCATAACATTCAGAAAGAGTATATAATATAGCTAAATTCAATTCCTTATCATAACTTTCATAGCTTATAGCCTTTTCTAAAGTTTTTATAGCTAATTCTATATTTTCTAATTTTATATAACAAAGTCCCATTTCATATAATGACTTCACTGAATATTCTTTATCTTTATATGAATTAGAATAATATCTTATAGCTGTTTTATAATCTTCTCTTCCCTTATAAGCTCTTCCTAAATTATAATTTAATAAAGAATCATCAGGAAATTTTTTAAGTACATCATTCATAGAAGAAATTGCTTCATCGAAATTTCCTATATTTACAAAACAGAAAGCTTTATATTTTATAGCTTCAGAATTATTAGGCTGAATATCCAAAGCTTCATCAAAATATTTTATAGCCATTTCATACTGATTATT
This sequence comes from Brachyspira sp., assembly GCF_029258575.1. GTDB lineage: Bacteria > Spirochaetota > Brachyspiria > Brachyspirales > Brachyspiraceae > Brachyspira. The sequence goes on from NZ_JARHYI010000085.1 coordinate 9,346, forward strand.
ATCATAATATATAATACCTATTTCTATAGCAGCTATTAATTTATATTCATCAATTTTAAAAAGAGCTAGATATTGTGATAATGCCTCTTCTTTTCTATCTATATTACTCAATGCTTTAGCCAATGATAAAATAGTATTTGGAGATTTATCACCATCATCTATAGCATGTCTATATTCAACTATAGCAAAAGAATATTCCTCCATATTAGCATAACAGTCGCCTATCATCGTATGTATCTTTGCCCTTTTTATACCAGCTCTATCTTTGGATAAAATATCTTTAAGCTTTAATAGAGCCATATCATTTTTGCCTTCGCTGATAAGTTTATGAACCTTATCTATATCAGAAGTTTTAATTGTTAACTTACTGAATAAGAATTTCTTTACTACCAGTAAAAGTGTAATGAATACACATATAAATACTATAATCGCAATACTATTAATCATATTTACTCTACATTTCAAATTTATACTATATATAAATTCGGAATTATTTTTTATTCTATTAATTTTTTATAAAATAAAATCATTTTCTACTTAATAATCTAACAAATATTTTAAAAATTTCAGCAGCTAAAATCACAATAAATGAAATTCCCACAATTTTTAACCAAGTATTAAAACTTAAAGGAACAGTATTGAAAAATCCTCCTGCAAACTGAGTTACTAATATTTGTAAGATAAATGTAGCACCCATACTTAAAAGCATTAATTTATTATTCAAAAAATATTTAAATACGCTATCATAACCCAATTCTCTGCTATTGAATGAATTAAATATTTGAAACATTACAAACATAACAAATAATACAGTAGCCTGTTGTGCCTCAGCAACCTGAAGTATATTCAATTTGCTTTGAAGCATAAATAATATAATCATAACAGTTGCTGAAAATACTATTTTAAATATCATTCTCTTTGTTACAATACTTGCATTCCTTTTTGTAGGCATTCTTTTCATCAAGTTATCTCTTATAGGCTCAAGTCCCAAAGCTATAGCAGGAGGTCCGTCCATAATAATATTTATCCATAATAACTGTATAGCTGAAAAAGGCGATTTAACTCCTGTTAAAGTTGATATAAGCACAACCACAACAGAAGCTAAATTAACTGTAAGTTGAAATTGTATAAATCTCTGGAAATTATCATATATTCCTCTTCCCCACTGAATAGCTTTAACTATAGTCGCAAAAGAATCATCAAGAAGAACTATATCGCTAGCCTCTTTAGAAACCTCCGTTCCTGTTATACCCATAGCAACACCTACATCAGCATTCTTAATAGCTGGGGCATCATTTATACCATCCCCAGTAACAGCAACTACATTACCAATATCTTTTATAGCATTAACAACACGCATTTTTACTGTAGGAGTACTCCTTGCTATTACAGATATTTTATTTAGATTCTGCTTCAATGTATTATCATCCATAGCATCAATATCTTTTGCCTCAAGCACTATACTGTTTTTATCAAGTATTTTTAACTCTCTAGCTATTGCCCTTGCTGTAACAATATTATCACCTGTAAGCATTTTTATATTTATTCCAGCACTTCTGCATTTATCAACCGCATCATAAACTTCTTTTCTTACTGGATCTGATATAGCAGCAAATCCGTCATATATCATATTACTTTCAAGTTCTTCTCTAATATTTTGCACATTATTGTCAACTTTTTTATGAGCAAAAGCTATAACCCTTTTAGCTTCATCTTGGAATTTTTCTATAGCCTCTTCAATACATTTTTTATCATCATCTTTTATAATACACATAGACATTATTTTTTCAGGGCTTCCCTTAGTAAATACAATAGTTTCATTATCTATTTTTACTACAGTTGTCATATTTTTAGTATCTGATGAAAAAAGATATTCATATATAATTTCTGCTCTCTCCCTTATCTCTTTATAATTAAAGCCAGACTTTTTTGCAGCAACCAATAAAGCACATTCCGTAGGATTTCCTAAAAATTGAACCTGATTATCTTTATAATCAACATCAGCGGTAGAATTAATTGCAAAATTTTTAATGATATTATTATCTTTAATATTTTCAGGTTCTACATATTCGCAATTTATAAATAATTTATTTAATGTCATTTTATTTTCAGTAAGAGTACCTGTTTTATCCGAACAAATAACATTAACACTACCTATAGTTTCACATGCCACCATTTTCTTAACTAATGCATTCTGCTTAGCCATTTTTATGATATTTATAGATAAAGAAACAGCAACTATTGTAGGTAAGCCTTCAGGAACAGATGCAACAATCAAAACTATACTTGTAATAAAAGCCTCTGAAATAGTTTCAAAATTAGCATTGCCTGTTCTTATAAAATTTAAAACTTGAATAACAAAAACTATAACTGCTGCTGTTATACCGAACATAGCTATTCTTTTACCTAATTGAGCAAGTTTCTCCTGCAAAGGTGTAGAAGTTTTCTGAGTTTTTGAAAGCTCTCTTGCTATCTTTCCAAACTCAGTAGTATCTCCTACAGAAGTAACTACCATCTTTCCATTTCCTGTAGTAACAAATGATCCAGAATAAGCCATATTAATTCTTTCAGCAACAGGAGTTTTCTCATCTGTAAGTATAGCTTCTGAATCTTTTTCTACAGGTTCGCTCTCCCCTGTTAAAGCTGATTCATCAATATTTAAAGAAACACTTTCTATAAGTCTTCCATCTGCAGGAAGTTTATTCCCTGTTTCTATAAAGGCAATATCTCCTACAAGCAAATCTTTTTGATTAATTATCTCTATATTTCCATCTCTTATAACTTTTACTCTTATATCTTCATTTATGCTATTTAAAGCTTCAAATGACTTAGCACTTTTACCTTCCATAAATATAGTAATGGTAATGGATAAACTAATAGCAATAAATATACCTAAACATTCAAGAAAATCTGCATCTCCTCCATTAAGATATGTTACTGTATTAACACTAATTGCAATTATACCTGCAAATATAAGCATTAATATCATAGGTTCTTTTAATGATTCTAATATTTTTTGAAATAATGTAGCACCTTTTTCTTTTGTAAAACTGTTTGCACCGTATTTTTCCAAACTTGATTTTCTAGACTCTTCATTCAATCCAATTTTAGGATCTACATTAAGAGTTTTTAAAATATCCTCTTTACTCCCTAAAAAACTATCCATTAATAACCTCTCATTTAATTATTATTTTAATATTAAACATAAAAAAAGACTCATGCATAAATAAACTGCCAAAATACATTATTATTTTGAAAACTTATTTATACTTGAGTCTCATTAATTAAGGCTAGCCAAACTTATAATAAATATAAGCTGCGATTGTTGACTTTGCCGCGTAAGATACGCTAACTACTCCCTCAAGAGTATTTGATTATGTTGCAATTATTATAACAAACAATAAATTAATGTCAAGTTTTTTTATTAATTAAATCTACTTATAAAGTGAATAAATATTATATAGTTTCAATAAAATAAGTATATTATATGTACTTTTAATATACTTATATATCATTTTATAAGAATGTTAGTACAAAAAAATATTTATATCATTATTAAAATAAATTGTTCTGCTGCAATAAAAAAATTCTAAAAATAAAACTTTAGATATAGGTGATTGAGTTTTATAGCTCCTACAGGTAAAACAATAACAGAAGAGATAATAATAGATCCTCAAAGAATAAATAATAAAAAAACATAATAGTGTATATTATTCAAAGTATATTCAATAGCCACTTTAAAAATAATATGCTTACATTTACAATAAAATAGGTGGAACTTCAGTAAAAGAAGAATTGTATTTTTACCAGAACAAATTAATATTAGGAAATACTTTGATAAATGAAAATCTTTAATATGAGATATTAAAAAGATATGATTTTTCAGTACATACAGCATAGTATATAAATCTGCAAATTCTTCTGTAATATTGACATTAAAGCGAAAAAATAAAATTAAATACTTTAGATAGATATGTCAATTATACTCCTGTAATTATCAGAAATACATTGATTATATATCAATACTCATCAAAAAATTCAACAAAAGAACATAAATTTGTATTTAATAATGATAAAAAAAAGCTATTTATCCAAAACAGATAATGGATGTACTGTAGAGTTAATTATTGAAATATTTTAATAAAAATTTGCACGGGAGCCAGAGATATTTCCTTTAAGTATTCCTTATTTTTTTGAAGTATAACATAGGAGTATCATAATTTAAAGCGGAATGTATTCTTTTATGATTCCAAAAATTATTATATTTTAT
>NZ_JARHYI010000104.1 GCF_029258575.1 Brachyspira sp.
AAATAAAATATTACAAAATATTGATAAAAGATGTTTTTTGATATAGAATTAATAAAATTATGTATGATAATAGTGAATATTAAATATATGAATATAAAAAGAATCATTATAACACTAATACTAGAAATTTTATTGTGTATAGTACTTTACCCATTCGGCGGGAAACCTATAACTATTGAAAAGATAAGACCATATTATACAAGTTCAGAAACTGCTAAAGTTGATGTATACATATATACCAATATAGGAGATAATACAAATTATAATTATATATGTTTTGCAATAGCAGATTCCATTGCTAATCAAATAGAATATAATAAAACATTAAAACTGCAGTCGGAAACTAATTATGTAATTACTCCTGTAGATTTTGAAAGAGCATATAATTATAAAGTATATCAATTTACCAATATTACATATACTAGTAAAAATGACGGAAGCAATATAAGTATTATAACAAATTATGAAATTACAACCTATACCAATTGGGGAGGAGTAAGAAGTAATGTTCAATTAATTACCCCAGAAAGCAAAGGATTTGATTTACAAGAAGATGAAGTATTATTCGATTATAATGGAACAAATGTAATTTTGAAAAATACAAATAATTTCACACAAAAAGTAGATATAGGAAAAAATTATTATGAATATTTCGGAGATGATATAAAAAAATATGTATTTACAAGAAACAGCGATGTAGCTATATTCGGTACTATAGAATATGACAGACCGAATATTAATATAACAACATATATAGCATATATTAGAGAAAAAAAAATCAATTCATATTTTATAACTATACCAGAGGCAAAAATCGATGAACAAATACCAAATTATGCTTTAGATATAGCAAATAAAATAAGCTTTTTGGATAAAACAGGAATCATTGCAATAGATGTAAGCCCTAAAGATGCATTTATATATGTAGATGATGTTTTAATAGGAAAAAGCGGAGAAACTTTATATATACCTGCACTAACAACTAATGATCATAGATTTACCATAAAAAAAGACTCATATGAAACTATAGATACTATGCTTTCATTTCAAAATCCTAAAGAAAATATACTTTTAAATTTTAAATTAGTAGAATTAACTAACAAGGCTAGGGTTATAATAAATATACCAGGTGAAGAGCAAAGTTCTGTTGTTATAAATGGTATAAAAGAAAATCCTACTAATATAATAAATAGGCATTTCGGTTTTGGAACATATTCCATAAAAATAACAAATAGAAATTATATAGATTATTATGGTACTTTTACTATTGATAACACAAATTCACTGAATTTAACTCCAAATATGAAGAGATTTAAAGAACCTACATTGGTAGATAAAATATTTAAAAATTATGAAAGAAATACAAAAGTTTTTTTAGGATTAACTATAGCAAGTGCAATATTTTCTGTAGGAACTTATATATATGCAGGTGAAGTATTAGACTCTACTATGGTTAATTATTATAATAAATATCAAAATAGTCCTAATAGACCTCCTATAAATTTAAGAAATTATAATACAGCTATGAACATATATATAGCAGGAATGGTTATAACAGGTGCTTTTGCATTAACTACAGGTATATACTATATGCTTTGGATAAATGAAAACAACTTTGCCGTGGAACAGCTTTCATTTAATGCTGATTACAGAGGAGCCAATATAATGTATTCATGGCGGTGGTAAAATCAATATAATAAAAACTAATAATAAAATTCTCAATTATATTTGACAAAACATTATTATTTACTATACTACTAGTAATAATGTAATTTTAGGAGTAAAACATGCTTAATATAATTTTCATAGGAGCTCCCGGAGTGGGAAAAGGCACTCAATCTGCATTGATTGAAAAAGATTATTCTATAGCACATATTGCTACGGGAGATATGTTAAGAGAAAATATAGCAAATGGTACTGAGCTTGGAAAAACTGCAAAATCATATATGGATAAAGGGGAATTAGTGCCTGATAGTTTAGTTATTGATATGTTAAAAGATAGAATAAAAAAAGATGACTGTAAAAAAGGATTTATGCTAGACGGTTTCCCTAGAACTATGGAACAGGCTAAAGAATTATCATCAATATTTAAGAGTCTTAATTATAAAATAAGTGCTGTAATAGATATATTTGCCTCAGAAGAAGTAATAATAGAAAGATTATTAAAAAGAGGAAGAGCTGATGATAATGAAGAAACTATTAAAAATAGATTAAAAGTGTTTGAAAATCAGAGCAAGCCTGTATTAGAATATTATAGCGATAAAGCAAAAATAATCAAAATAGAAAGTATTGGTACTCCTGAAGAGGTATATGCTAAAATAAAAAAAGAATTAGATGCATTATAATTCATTATTTATAAATATGATAAGACTGCGGTTATAAACTGCAGTCTTTTTTTATATATAATAATTATGATGTCAAAATTATTTTTATGATATATATTCCGAGAATATAAAAAATAATATTATAAAAATTATTAATTTAATGAGTTTTATATATGCTTGAAGAGAATGATATAAATAATAGCAATGAAACAGAAAAAATTGAAGCTTTGCCTAGAAAAGCTGTTAAGAAAAAGGTTATAATCAAATCAAAACATAAAGAGAATATTAAAGATATAGATCTATCATCTTACGGAGCAAGAAGACAAGCAAGAATATATGCTATTATGTCTTTATACTCCTATGAAATAAATGAAAGAAAAGAAAGTATAAATGAAATTTTGAATTTTGATTATGATAAAAAAATACCTGAAAATATATTTTCATTTACTAGAACTTTAGTAGAGGGAACTATAAATAATTTAGAAAGAATAGATAATTTAATAGAAAAATATTCTAATAATTGGGATATAAAAAGAATACAATATGTAGATAAATCAATTATTAGAATGTCTATATATTCATTAATATTTTTGAAGGATATACCTAAATCTGTTGTAATAGATGAAGCTGTAGAAATTTCAAAAATTTTTAGTGATAAAGATTCTTATAAATTTGTAAATGGGATTCTAGATGGCATACAAGAAAAAGATATACAGTAAAAGATTAAACAAATATAAAAATATTCAGATGATAGTTTTTATATTATCTATAGGGGCATTAGGCTTGATTGCTATAATATCATTAAATGTAGCAATAATACAAGGCAAAGTAAAACTAAATTCTCAAATTGTAGACGATTATACTTTGGCAAAAGAATATTATAAAAATAAAGATTATAATAAAGCTAAATACATATTAAAAAAAGAAATCAGAGATACAATAGATCCTAAAAAACAATACGAAGCAAATATACTTCTTGGACAAATATATAATGAAACAAAAGAATATGATTCAGCAATAAAAATATTCAATACAATGACAAATTCATTATATTTAGATGAACAGTTAAAACATAATTTGGGTATTTCATATTTAGAAAAAGAGATGTACGATGAGGCATTAACTTCATTAGAAAATTCATTATCAATAAATAGTAATTATATACCTAGCCTTCTTACTTTGGGAAGATTCTATATGGATAGAAATTTACCTCGTTTGGCTAAAGGATACTATGAAAGAGTTTTGAATTTGGAAGAAAATGATGAAGCTTTATTTTATGTTGGATTAATAGCTCTTAATGAAGGTTTCCAAAGTATAGCTTATGATACTTTAAGTAAATTGGTAAGAAGAAGTAAAGGAGAATATGCTGATAAGGCTGCTACTATACTTGGAGATATATATGTTATATCAGGAGATACTGACAGTGCAATAGAAATGTATTTAAAAAGTTTAGTCAACTCTGATACAAAGCCTGATTCAATAAAAAAACTTGTACAAATATATGAGCAAGTTGAAGATTATGACGGAATTAAAAAAGTATATGAACAAATATTAGAGCAAAATCCTAATGATGTGGATACTATATTGGCATTAGGAGAATTATATGAAAAAGAAAATGTATATGACAGAGCTGTTAAATATTATTTAAGATTAACAAAAATGAAAGATTATACAAATACATATTATGCTACAGGACTACTTGCTAATGCTTACTATAAAGGAAGTATGCTTAAAGAAGCAGAAGCTAATTATAAAAAAATTATAATGGCAAATAATAAAGATGATTTATATAAAACTGCATTGGAAAGACTTGGAGATATAACATACAGACAAAAAGATTTTTTACCATCTCTTAAATACTATCAAGAAATATACAGAATAGAAACTAATAATGCTATATTTATGCCTAGATTAGGAGAATTGGAATTATACTATGGTAACTCTGACAAAGGAATAAAATTATTAAAAGAGTCAATTGCTGAAGATATTGGAAATGCTTTTCCAAGCAGAACACTTGCTGTTTATTATGAAAATACAGGAAATAATAATGAAGCTTTGAATTATTATAATTATACTCTTTCTAAATATCCTAAAGACAGAGAAAGTATATACAGAGCTGGAATGCTTTATTATAAAACAAAAGATTATAATAAATCAAAAGAATCTTTACTTATAGCGGCAAATGATGAAAATAATACTACTTTAGTAAGAGAAAATGCTTGGATAACATTAGCTACTATGATGGAGGAAATTCGCTCATATAATGATGCCACAGCATATTACGGACAATTGGTTGATATGTCGCCTAGTGTTGAAAATTACATGCTTTACGGAGCATTCTCATATAGAAGACTTCAATATAATGATGCTATATATGCCTATAATGAAGCTTTGAATTTAGCGGATTCTAAAAGGGATATGTTTGATATTAATTTATCTTTGGGTAAATGCTATTATAGAATTAATGAACTTGATAATGCTGAAGAAAGCTATAGAAATGCATTAAGTTATAATGGAAATGACCAGCAGGCTAAAGATGGATTAAGACAAGTTTTAACTAAAAAAGAACTTATGTATAATAATTAATCTTTATCTCCTCAGTTTATAAAATGAATTGATATAATTATAGCAATCTTTTGAAAATATATTTATTCAAAAGATTGCTAATTAATATAAGATTAATAATCAATAATTAATTTCCATTATTATTTTGATTCAATGAAGATTCAAGTCTTTTTCTTTCTCTTTCAGCCTGCTGTAATTCTGCCTGCATTTGATAATATGAAGCAAGTCTTTGCTGTCTGTATGCTTCTATACGATCTTTTTCAGCATCCATTCTTTTCTTATTTGCATCTAAACGATTTTTTGTCATAGTGATACTATTTTCAACTATTCCTCTTGTTTGAGAATAAGGAGTTATAAAATCGCTCATAGTATAAGCAACGCCTGTATCTGGTATATCATCTCCTGTAGTATCATTTGAGAATAATTCCTCTATACCATCCATTTGAGTTTCTATTTTATCCATAAACTTTTCTTCATCCACCTGAAGGAAACCTTTTTTTACTTTAGACCAATCTTCTCCAGCATCTCCTCTGTTAATTCCTATTTGATCAAGAAGAGCCAATTCTTCACCATACTCTGTTTCATATGCATCAGCAACTATCATTCTAACTCTTTGAGATATAGTACTTACAAGTGTATTTCCGCTGAACACTCCTACATAATAAAGTTTCTTTCTTAAAGCAGAATCTGACATTTCTACATTATACTCTACTCCCAAAGTAGTGGCTAAATCATTCAAATCAGTTCTATTCATGTTTTCAAGCCCCTCTCTTATATCTCTGCTTAAAGGTCTTTGAATAGTGTCATTCAAAAGATCAACAACCTCATTATAGGCTCTTATAAAATTAGCTATAGCATCAACTACTCCCTCTTTATCAACTTCAATGGTAGTAGCAAATGCATCTGGAGTTACTTTCTTAGCCGTAATATTAAGTCCATCAACAACATTATTGAATTCATTACTATCACTTAATACATCAACACCATCTATAGACGCTCTAGCATCTGTAGCTTCAGATATTAAATAATTAGGAGCATCTTCTTCCTTACCCATATCCTCAATAAGCAAATCTTTATAAAAAACATTGTATCCAGCATTTTTATTTATAAGAACAACTTCAGTAATAACATCGCCAGGTTCAAATTGTCCACCTATTGGTATATTAAGTCTCTGCCAAGAAGAACTTATAGTAGGTAAAGCAAAGAATTTTTCTACTTCATCTCCAGCTTTATTTATATATTTAACTCCTATAATTTCAGAATTAAATCCTGTAGCATCTATTGGTTCAGGAGCTTCTGCTTCAACGCCCTCTTTAGCTTTGCGTTCAGCTTCCAATGCTTCTTTATATTTCTTTATATCTTCAAAAGTTCTGGAACTATCAGCAGGAGATAAACCCTCTCCATAAAGCTCAACATCTTTATAAATAACACTATCAACTTTATTAAAAGTTAACCCAGTGTCTGGAATAGATAAATCAACTGTAGGAGGCATAATAGGAGCTTCTTCATCATCTAAAGTATCTGAAACTCTAGCTGTTATTGATAAAGTAATATTTTCATTAGCCTCAGCTTCTCTATGTAAAGGAAGGGATAATTTATTTTCTCCCTTCAATACTATAAAATCATTCTTTACCATGTAGTTTGTTGTAAGATTGTCAGATTCATCTTCCCATTTACTTAAAAGCTGTTCATTAAATATATGTCCCAAATGTCTGTATGGTCTTCTAGTGAACATATTAAGCTCTTTTAATATACCAGCATCATCGCTTACAACTTCAACTATATTTTTTGAACCTGTTGCTACTAAATCTATTGTAAGAACTTGTAGATTTTTAGACTTTTGAGTTATTGTAGTTTTGATTTTTTTACCAAAAGCTTTATCTATAGATTTTTGTAAATTTACCAAACTTCCGCCTGCAAAATCTATAGTAGTTTCTTCCTCACCTATTTTCAGTACTATTTTTCCTGCTGGTAATGCATCTGACATATTAAATGCTTTAGAAGAGAATTTTTGGCTAGCTGCTATATCTTTAATGGCTATATCATAAGCGGTAGTATTAGCAAGTCTATTTGCTGTTACAGTAAAATAATCAGGTATTCCTTCTCCTGTTCCTAGAAATTTTCTAAAAGGTGAACGAAAACCATAAAGTTCTTTTGAAGCAGTTGAAAGAGTATCTAATCTTGCTTTTAAATCTTCATAAGCAGAAATTTCTCTTTGATAATCTCTAGCATTATCCGCCAAATTGGAAAGAGTAGTACTCCTTTTATTTACTTCTGCCTCTACAGCATTTTTATATACTTCATCAAGAAAAGCTTCACTTGTTGCCATATAAACACCTCTCCTAAAAATTATATATATTAATAACAACTAAAATTTAATATTTTTGTAAAATAAATCTATTTTTAAATTATCGGAATAATAAAAAAAATCATAAGAATTTATAAAAATTATAATTTTATATATTATTAAAAATTATTTTACAATTTCAAAGATAAAGCTTAAAATATACATAAATTAATCAACAATATTTTTTAAATCTTTTATTATAGTATCTATATTCGATAATTGTAATACAGAATAATTCTTTAATTTATTTGCTATATACAAAAGTTTTTTAGTTTTTTCTATATGATCATAACTAAATAATATGGCTATAGGAACATTCAAAGCTCTTGCTATTTTATTCAAATTTATTATTGATATATTTCTCTTACCAACCTCAACACTTTGCAAATATTTAGCTAATATTCCAGACATTTCTGCTATTTCAGATATAGTTTTTGTTTGAGATTTTCTTATAGCTCTTATATTTTTACCAACTGAAGATATAAGTTCATTATCATCTCTGAATATATCATTACTAGAATTATTTTCTTCTTTACTATCACTGACTATACTATTGTAAAAAGGCTTCTTCAAATTAGTAGTAAGCATATTCAAACCTCCGCATTATGTTTGTACTTATCAAACATACCGTCTTCTTTAAAACTATAAAAAGAATTACCCGCAACTATAATATGATCAAGCATTTTTATATCAACCATCATAAATGCTTTATATAAAACCTTTGTAATTTCAATATCTTCTTTAGACGGCTTTGATATGCCTGAAGGATGATTATGAGATATTATAACATAGCTTGCCCCAACTGATAATGATTTTTCTACCAAATCTCTAGGATATATTGTAGCTGAATCTATAGTACCTCTAAATATATGCTCTGCAGATATGAATCTTTTATTTATATCTAAACAAATAACAGAAAAAGTTTCAAATTTAAGTTTTCCTAGTTTCACTATAAGATAATTAATTAAATCTTTTTTCTTGATACTAGGGGAAGCTACTTTCAAACTGCTCAATAAATAGTATTCTAAAATAGAAGGTATACTTTTTATTAAATTAATCTTTTTCAAATTAAGACCTTTAATTTTTAATAATTCTTTTTCTGAGGCATTAACTATGTTATGCAGATTATAAAAATTGTAATAAAGCTTTTCTACTATAGTATTTGCCTTTTCTAAAGATATTCCATTTGATATAATAGATGCAAATATTTGCTTCTCATTTGCAATATCAGAATTAGCATCTTCTAAGGCATTACTAAATTTGATATTATCATTATAAAAATCATTATACATACGCATTCCTTAATAAATTATAGTATAGCCTTAGTTAAACAAATTATTTTTTAAAAATAAGCCATTTATTAAAGAAAATAAACAGTATATATTTAACTTTTATAACTTTTTTAAAAAAATTATAATTATTATAAAAAAATCACAAAATTTAATATGATAATGTATATATTAATTTTATTTTTCCAGATGCATCTGTACCAATATTTGCATCTTCTATAACAATATAAAAAGTTTTTGTTTCATTTTTTTTGAGAATAAAATTTTGAGTATGTTCTTTTATTTTCACTTTATCAGCTCCAGATATATCTGTAAACACAAATGCATTTTGAGATTTATCATATTTAAAATTGATAATAGGATTATTTTTATTTATGATAACAGTATCATTTTGAATTTGAGGAATAGAAAATTTTTTATCATACATAGTAATATTTGCATCCAAACCTATATAAACCTCATCTTTATTCTCATACTGCATATCAAGTGTATATACAGTAGAAATAATACTTTTATTTTCTCCAACTGCTACTTTAAATAATGAATCAAAAAATAAACTAGGTTTTTCTTTTACTGATATACTGTTAAATACTAATTGATCTGTATTTAATTTATAACCTGCTCTAATATCATAAGAAAATCCAGCCTCTGATAAATAATTATTTCCACTTTTGCTTTTAGCACTTATATTTTCAATTGCAACATTTTGAATATTCAAAGCAATTTTATTTTTTTCTATTATTTTCATTGGTAAATAAGGAGATCGTCCAGGTTTTTTGTAATGTGCTACTTCTCTAGTTAAATCTTTAGGATCGCCATCTACTCTCGGAGCATATCTATTATTATTCGCTATAGACTGAATACACCAATCATAAATCTCTATATCTCCGTTAGGATGCACTATACCCACAGGATCATATTCATAAAAATAGGTAAGTCCATCAACAGCAAATTTTATCTGACTATTAAAATTAGCACTGTCAGCACTAGCCTCCCAGCCCAATTCAACAGCACCCCATTCCATAGGAGCAGGTATTCCTAAAATAGATTTCCATTTCACTGGTATAGCAAAAGCAAATACTAATTTTGAATAACTATCTATAGCAACTAAATAATTGTCCGTATCAAGTCCTGCACTTCCAGTAAAACGATAAAACCAAAATCTTTTTAATCTCTCGCTTTTATTATAAGCACTAGTTGAAACGAAAGTAGGATTCATATTTTTACACATATAATATTTTACTTTACTAACAACAAAGCCAGCTGCTTTGGTATTGGTGCCATTATAATAATATTCATTTCTTAAAGGATCCTTTAATTTCCAAGTATCATCTTTTATAAGCATATATTTAGGTTCATTTTTTATGCCAAAAGAAGCAGCTATAACATATTCTTTATCAAGATCAAGAGTAAAATTTCTATAATTAGGATTATTCCAAGGTTTTTTACCATCATCATTATTAAAAGGATCTTCTTCAGGCTTTAAAATATCCTCTCCTCCTATATCAGGCTCTTCTGTTTCATTACCTGATCCGCCATTAGACATTTGCTGATAATAATATCTAGGACTGAAATAATTTCCGCATGTATTCAATAGTATTAAACTAAAAATTAATATTAAAATAATAAATAATCTGTTTCTCAAAATGTATTCCAAAATATAAGTATTATATATACAATTATACTAATAAAATATATTAAGTAAACAACATTTTTATTGATTATGCCTAATATAGTTTATAATCATATATAAAAATAAAAAACGCTCAAGACTTTGCATATAACAAAGCCTTGAGCTAAACACTATATTAAAAAACTATCCTATGGATCAAAACTAAATAATACCTGCTATCCTTCCAGCAACCTGATAGAATATAAAACTAA